>JBDNGW010000001.1:0-3043 GCA_041689735.1 Leeuwenhoekiella sp.
AATTGCTAATTTATAGTTTAAGAATGATCAGTTGAAATGGTTAGCTGACAATTTAGGTGTCGAATTTCTATAGGAGCCAATATTTTATTCTCTAAAGTGCTATTATTTTCGATTTTTGCAAAAAATTATCCTAATTTTAAACCTTTATAGTCCTTGGCTATATTTAAATAAGTAAGGCATTTTACAAATAAATCCATTTAGTTCCTAATTTAGAGCTTGTTTAAATTCAATTCATACTGTTTTTCTTGCGAGAGCAATTGGGATTACGGTTCTGGCTAAGTATTGAAATTGTTGAATATGGGAATATTTAACGATGTTAGACAACGCTACGCCTTTCTGCCGTACAGACAGGGTTCACCGAACATAGTAAACCAGCAACGAGTCAGTTTACATAGGCTCTTCGTTAATGCATTTCAAAAAGTAACTTTTCTATGGCTTTTCAAATTAAAGAAGAAGTAAAAGAATATGATGTCATTATTGTGGGCTCTGGGGCCGGAGGCGGTATGGCAGCACATACGCTCTCCAAAGAGGGTTTTAAAATCGCACTTCTGGAAGCGGGACCTCATTTCGACCCTGCCAATGAGGAGCAGCGCACCCAATTAAAATGGCCGTATGACTCGCCACGCAGGGGCGCATCTACTACTAGGCCTTTTGGGGATTTTGATATGGCATACGGTGGCTGGCAATTGGACGGGGAACCGTATACCCAGAAAAATGACTCACAATTTGACTGGTTCAGATCCCGGATGCTGGGCGGTAGGACGAATCACTGGGGACGCATTTCTCTGCGTTTTGGTCCATTGGATTTTAAGCGCAAGGACTTTGACGGCCAGGGGGACAACTGGCCCATAGGCTATGATGACGTAAAACCCTACTATGATAAGGTGGATCAAATGATTGGCGTTTTTGGCACCAAAGAAAATATCCCAAACGAACCCGATGGTTACTTTTTGCCACCGCCAAAGCCTCGTTTGCACGAACTTTATCTTAAACAGGCCACCGGTAAGGTGAACATTCCCATGATCCCTTCCCGTTTGTCCATTCTTACCAAAACGGTAAACAAGAAACGGGGCGCTTGTTTTTATTGTAGTCAGTGTTCGCGGTCCTGTTCCATTTACGCCGATTTTTCATCTTCGTCCGTATTGGTAAATCCAGCGCTGGAAACCGGAAATGTAGATCTTTATGTAAATGCAATGGTACGCGAAGTGCTCACCAACGCAGAAGGGAAAGCCACAGGCGTTTCTTATGTGAATAAAGACGACATGCAGGATTATGAACTCAAGGGGAAAGTGGTTATTCTTGCCGCCAGCGCCTGTAGTTCAGCCCGGATCTTGCTGAATTCTAAGTCTGCACAGCATCCCAATGGGCTGGCCAATTCTAGCAACCACGTGGGCAAATATCTGCACGACAGTACCGGTTCTTCCAGAATGGGTGTTATTCCTTCCTTGATGGATCGGAAAAGATACAATGAAGATGGAGTAGGAGGAATGCACATGTATACGCCCTGGTGGCTCAACGATAATAAAAACCTTGGCTTTACGCGCGGTTATCATATTGAATATTGGGGTGGTATGGGAATGCCAGCGTATGGTTTTGGTTTCAATACCGAAAAACTCAACGGAAGATTCCCCGATAAAGGTGGAAATACTAAAAAAGCCGGAGGTTATGGTGTTGGACTAAAAGAAGATATTAGTAGGTTCTACGGCGCCACTGTAGGTATGGCCGGCCGTGGTGAAAGCATTCCGCGCGTAGATAATTACTGCGAGATCGATCCAGAAACGGTAGATAAATTCGGTATCCCCGTGTTGCGTTTCAACTACAAATGGTCTAGTGAAGAGCAAAAACAAGCGCAACATATGAACGATACCTTTGAAGAGGTTATAGAAGCGATGGGCGGTATTCCACTTGGCGAGAAACCGGGTGCTGATCAAAATTATGGATTGGAAAATCCCGGGCGTATCATTCATGAGGTGGGAACTACCAGAATGGGCGATGATCCCAAAACTTCGGTGGTCAATAAATATAATCAAACCCACGATGTGGAAAATGTCTTTATTATGGATGGGGGCGCATTTGTGTCCCAAGCCGATAAAAACCCAACCTGGACCATTTTAGCGCTGGCTTGGAGAGCCTCAGATTACCTCGCGAGAGAAATGAAAAATATGTCTATTTAAAACCTATTGTTATGAACAGAAGAGACACGATAAAAACACTTTTTATAGGTGGTGTGGGTACTAGTCTTGTACTCACAAGTTGCCTACAGGAACAGCAAACTCCGGTAGCAGACCTACAGAAGGGCGAAGTGCTTGATTATGGAAGAACCCCTGCCGAAGAAGCCCGTGATGAGCGTTTGCTAAGCGCTAATTTTTTTACCGATGATGAGATGGAAACGATCACGATATTAGGTGATTATATTATTCCGGCAGACGATTCTTCGGGTTCCGCAACCGATGCAGAAGTGCCCGCTTTTATTGAATTTATTACCAAAGATTTACCGGAGCATCAGACTCCTTTGCGCGGGGGCATTATGTGGCTCAACCACGAGAGCAAAAAAAGGTTCGGTAAAACTTTCAATACGTTAAGCAGTGCGCAGCATATTGAAATTATTGATGACATCGCCTATCCAGAAGATGTGAAAGCACAATTTGAGCAGGGCGCTACTTTTTTCAGCAGAATGCGCAACTTGGTAGCCACAGGATATTTTACCAGTAAAATAGGTATAAAATACTTGGGTTATAAAGGGAATATCCCCAACGCTTGGGATGGAGTGCCGCAGGATGTGCTGGACAAACATAATATGGCCTATGATGAAAGTATGCTCAAGAATTCCATTAAAATGGAAGAACGGGGCGAAGTCATGGACTGGAGCAATTATAAAGTATAGCGCCATTTGAAATGTCGGTAAAGCTCCCTTCAATAGCGATATCCTATTCCGAAAGTATAATGTTTATTTCTTGCCTAGACTATTTTTTGACAAGGATTAGCGGCTTTTGGGCGTTTCCCTACGGGTCGGACTTTACGTTTCAATCTTTCTGCTCGTTCC
>JBDNGW010000002.1:0-2697 GCA_041689735.1 Leeuwenhoekiella sp.
AACGCTGTACAACAACGACCTAATGCTCAAAAGATTTTTATGCGTGTTCGCCATTGACCCGAACAGACCAAAAAACAAGGAAAAGATCCGGAAGCTTTTAACCTACGGTGCTAGGGCCGCCTAAAACTAAACGAAGTATTGTAATATATAGACGTTGTTTTTAATATCTTGTTACGTAAAAATTACTATTTAACGCCGATTTATGAATCGCACCCAATAGCTAGAAATAATGTGGAATTTCGAGTTATAAGTATAGCTGCAACATGAAAATCCTATTACTTAAAAAGTGATTAAAATATCAGTATTTGCTCTTAAAACTAGTAGTGAAAATTTTGAATCTACCTTTGGCGTTAAGCAGAATTGTTTCAGATCCGGATATTAGTTTGAAAAATTAGCAATTTACGTTACGGAATACTGAAACATTTCCAGTAGTTATCAGAACGGGCTGACGCTTTATTAAAACATTTTGCAATATTCAAAAAAGCGATTCAATAGGCCTCAATTTATTCAAAAAAGTAAAAAGAGAATATTCAAATTGAACTTATGAAAAAAACACTGGTACTGGGAGCATCAAATAACCCAGCAAGATATTCAAATATGGCAATTGAAAAGCTTGTAAAATATGAGCAACCAGTTGTTGCAATTGGTCTTCGGTCAGGCACCGTAGCAGATATTGAGATTTTTACGGACAAGCCAGTTCTCGATGACATTCATACGGTCACCATGTATATCAGCCCAAAACGGCAACCTGAATATTACGATTACCTCGTTGGTCTAAAACCCAAACGTATCATATTCAATCCAGGGACAGAAAACCCCGAATTTTACAAGATTCTCGAGAAGAATGGAATTAAGGTAGATCCTGCATGCACTCTGGTGTTACTTTCTTCGCAACATTACTAAACCTAAATAGGTAAGTGCACCGTTGAGAATAAGAATAAAAAAGCCAAATTCAAAATCGAGATAGGTTTCGCTCAAAGTGCTTATAATATAGGCAACAATTGGCGAGGCGACCGCCACAACGGGGACGAGCTTATCTTTTACATTCCATTTACTGAAAAGGCCAAAAGAATATAGCCCCAACAATGGCCCGTACGTGTAACCCGCGAATACAAACAGGCGCGCGATCACACTTTCATCGGCGATCACGTATTTAAAGATAATTACGACGAGTATGAGAACCAGCGAGGTGAGCAGGTGAACCGTCTTGCGTACACGCACTTGTTTTTTCTCATCATATTTCTTCTCAATCTCGAGTATATCTATGCTAAAGGAAGTGGTAAGCGCAGTGAGCGCACTATCTGCACTAGAGTAGGCCGCCGCAATAAGCCCAAGAATAAAGCACGCTCCTATGGCAAGCCCTAAGTCTGCTTGAGTGGCGATAAAGGGAAACAGGTCATCTTTGCTGGCCGTTATTCCGTGTCTTTCAGCATAAACGGTCAGCAATAGGCCTAAGGCGAGAAAAACAAAGTTTACGATCGTCAGTACAATAGTAAACCAGAATACATTTTTTTGAGCATCGCCCAACGTTCGGCAGGTTAGGTTTTTTTGCATCATATCTTGATCTAATCCAGTCATGACAATCGCAATAAATGCACCAGAAATAAACTGTTTAAAGAAAAAATCGCCGCTTTTCCAATCTTCAAAAAAGAACATTTTAGACAGATCGCTATCGGCCAGAAAACCGAAAAAGTTATCCGCATTGAGTCCCAGATCGCTGGAGATATAGTAAATGGCCACACCCACTGCAATGAGCATAAACAGTGTTTGCAATGTATCTGTCCACACGATGGTCTTGATGCCTGACCTAAAAGTGTAGAGCCAGATCAATAAAATGGTAAAGGTAACCGTAAGCCAGAAGGGGATTCCCAGATTGTCAAAGACAAGCAATTGCAGGACATTGGCAACGAGATAAAGCCGGAAACTGGAACCTACCACACGGCTTATCAGAAAAAAAGAAGCTCCGGTTTTATAGGAATAGGTGCCAAAGCGCCCTTCAAGATAAGTATAGATTGAGGTCAGGTTTAATCGATAATATAAAGGCAAAAGCACCAGACCTATCACCGCATATCCGACTGTATATCCCAAAACGACCTGAAAATAACTGAACTGTGAGGCTTCCACCCAGCCCGGCACCGATATAAAAGTAACCCCAGACAGCGATGCGCCTATCATTCCAAACGCCACCAGATACCAGGGAGATTCCTTGCCCGCTTTAAAGAAATCGGCATTGCTTCCTTTTTTTCCGGTCAAAAAGGAAATTAGGATCAGAACAACAAAATAGCCGGCTATTAGTGTGAGAATAAATGACGCTTGCATGTTTCAGTTTAGATAAAGTGGTGCGAAGATAGAGAAAAGATACCATCTCAAATACGCTTGTTATTCATTAAAAAAGGTCGAAAACGAGTAGAAAATGACTTGTTATTTACATATTTTGGCATATACCCTTTATATTTACGTTTTCAATGTTAATAATTTAAAATTTTCTTATTTTGAAATATAAAATTCACGAAGAAGTTATCAATATCGTTACAGGGAAAGAATGTATAATTATTGGGACTAAGGATCTGTATAGAAATAACCTGCCCGTTTCTACTTGTTCTTTTGCTCGCCCACTGCGTTGAAAATACTCGTCATAGCTACGGCTATGCCTGCGTTTTTCGCCTTGTGGTCAAACAAAATAACTGCCTATAATTC
>JBDNGW010000003.1:0-7137 GCA_041689735.1 Leeuwenhoekiella sp.
GTTGTCACTTCGAGTAGTCGTTTTCCGTAGCGATAGCGAAGGGAAATGGCGTATCGAGAAGCCTTCCGTATGAATTGAAATTGCAGAAATCCGGGCTTCTCGATACATCCCGAAGATCCCGATAATTATCGGGACGGGACACTCGAAGTGACACTATAGCTTCGTAATAACATATAGGTAACGAGGGAAAATGTGCAATGTCAATGTTACTCTGAACTAGATAACAAACCAAATAAACGATCAAAACGCACCAATATATAAGCTATCCTGACAATTGCTGTAATAACAATACTAATAGAAATAATACTAATAACAATACCCAATAATAATAAATAAAAATGGTAGACATCACTCACAAATCCAACACCCTCCGCAGCGCAACCGCACAAGCAATTGTGAAAGTGAGCAAACAGGCTACTATTGATGCTATTCGTGAAGATAAAGTGCCCAAAGGGAACGTTTTTGCGATGAGTAAGGCCACCGGTTTGCTGGGAGTGAAAAAAACTGCTGAACTGTTGCCGGATTGCCATCCCATGCCCATAGAATTTACTGGGATTGAGTATGAAATTGAAGGTTTGGATATTATCGTGAGCGTGACTGTAAAAACAATTTATAAAACTGGGGTAGAGGTAGAGGCGATGCACGGTGCGAGTATTGTTGCATTGAATATGTACGATATGTTGAAACCTATCGACAAAGGCATTGAGATTAGCACGATTAAGTTGGTAGAAAAAACCGGCGGTAAAAGTTCGTTTAAAACGCCAATTACAACAAATATAATGGCTGGGGTAATTGTTTGTTCGGATCGGGTTTCAAAAGGAGAAGCCGAAGACCGTTCTGGGAAATTGATTCAAGAGCGCTTGCAGGAATATAATATTTTGGCGGAAATTGTTGTGGTCCCAGATGAAATCGATCAGATTCAACAACAGGTAAAAAAAATGGCGGAAAATTGTAATTTTATAGTGCTTACCGGTGGTACTGGTCTGGGGCCGCGCGATGTCACGCCGGAAGCATTGGAACCACTGCTCGATAAACGTATTGCTGGGGCAGAGGAAAAAATCAGGCGTTATGGACAGGACAGGATGCCTTACGCCATGCTTTCCAGAAGTGTGGTTGGCATGGTGGGGAACTGTCTAATTATGGCGCTGCCCGGGAGTTCGAAAGGTGTAAAAGAGTCGCTGGATGCGGTTTTACCACATATTTTTCATATTTTTTCAATACTTAAAGGAGAAGCACACGATAATGGGTAAAACCACTGACATATTACAGGATTCCTTCGGAAGACAGCATAACTACCTGCGCATTTCGCTTATCGAAAAATGCAACCTGCGCTGCACGTATTGCATGCCGGAAGAAGGGGTTATGTTAACACCGAAAGACCAACTGATGACCGTTGAGGAAATTCTTGCGATCGCGCGAATCTTTGTCGAAAACGGGGTGGACAAAATACGTCTTACCGGCGGCGAACCTTTACTGCGCAAGGATTTTTCTGAAATTGCCAAAGGACTTGCCCAACTTCCGGTGCGGCTCTCGATCACCACCAATGCGATTCTTGTGGATCGTTTTCTGAATGATTTTGAAGAATATGGGATCCGTGATATCAATGCCAGTCTGGACACGCTAAAGACCGAAAAATTCAGGACAATTACCAAGCGTGACCAGTTTCAAAAGGCATTTGACAATATCAACCTGCTTATTGCCCGCGATTTTAACGTGAAGCTGAATGTGGTGCTGATGAAAGATTTTAATGAAGACGAGATAATTGATTTTATTCAGCTTACACAAGACCGAAAGTTGGGCGTTCGCTTTATTGAATTTATGCCTTTTGACGGCAACCGCTGGAACAAATCAAAACTGGTGACCGAGCAGGAAATCCTAAGCCGTGCATATTCGCATTTCAATCAGGAGAATGTAGAACGCTTGCCCAACGAAAAAAACTACACGGCTCGAAATTTCCAAGTACGTGGATATAAGGGCAATTTTGGCATCATCAGTTCGGTTACCAATCCATTTTGCGATTCCTGCAACCGCATCCGCCTTACTGCAAACGGTACCATAAAAAACTGTTTATTCTCTAATAACGAAACCAATTTACTGCAAACTTTTCGCCAAGGCGAGAATATAGAACCGCTCATTAAAAATTTACTGCTGAAGAAAAAGGCGGTTCGTGCCGGAATGGATACTTCCGCTAAATTGGAAGATCCTAAAAATCATTCCAATAACCGTAGTATGATCACTATAGGGGGTTAAAATTTAAATTAGATGATAATTGCAAGCAGCTAATGCATGTTTTATTAGGATTAAAATGTGATTTGTCAATATTTCAAAGATATTATTTTCTGTTAACAACAAGGAAAACCACTCCGCCTATCGGCATACCGAAGCACGTTCGATACAGCTCTCCCCTTGAAAATAAGGGGAGGAATTATAAAACATAACTCTTGTCAATACTGTAGTTTGAAACTATATACCGGTCTCCATAAAGTATAATATGAATTTTACGGAAATTGTAGAAATTTTGGTTGGTTTAATACTAAAAATAATTCCAAAGCTATAAGTGAGAAATGATGCTTTAACGAAGAGATGGCTTCAACGATGCGTTGTATTACAGATCGGCTTATGCTTACATAACTCTAGTCGTTAACTTAAAAATAACATTTCATAGCCTTATTTACATTGATTATTGACATCTCACAGGCTAATTTTAAACCTTCTGAATTTTACAACGCTACGTCTTTTTATATTTAAAAGGATTGCACAATTTGTCATTACCATGAAAGAAAACAAAGATAAAACCGCGCAAGAAATATTGGAAGGGGAGCAGGAGCTTCAATTATCCGCAGATGAAAAAGCGATTTTGGATAATCTGGGAATTTTTGGTAAATCCAGGCGCCGTTTTTTGGGCCAAAGTTCTGCTGCTGGTCTCAGTCTTATGGCTTCTCAATTTATTTCCATAGATAGCGTTCTTGCTGGGGAATCTGCAACATTGACTCCACCGGTGCCCTTTAAGAATGCGGTAGATGTGTCTTTTATAATTAACAAAAAGACCGAGCAACTTACACTGGATTCTCGGGTCAGCCTACTGGATGCGCTGCGCGAAAAGTTACAACTCACCGGAACTAAAAAAGGCTGTGACCACGGCCAGTGCGGTGCCTGTACCGTTATTGTAGACGGAAAGCGCGTGCTGTCCTGCCTTACGCTGGCTGCAAGTTGTGAGGGCAAAAAAGTTACCAGTATAGAAGGACTGGCCGAAAACAATGAACTGCATCCCATACAGAAAGCGTTTATCAAAAATGATGGTTTTCAATGTGGTTATTGCACCCCCGGACAGATTTGCTCTTCAGTGGCATTAATGGATGAAGCTAAAAACGGCGACGCCAGTTATGTGACCACTGATATTATGGACATATCAAAGAACCTGACGCTTTCAGATGAAGAAGTGCGTGAACGCATGTCCGGTAATATTTGCCGTTGCGGTGCCTATCCCAATATTGTTGCGGCCATTCAGGAAGTGCACCAAGGACGGGAAACGGATTATAACTGGCAGGAAGCTTAAACGGAACACGCTAATACGCGGAGTAATAATCGGCTAAAAGTACTCAAAATCAGCTTATTCGCGACTAAAAATCGCTGTAAAAATGCTTTATATAGCTGAAAATTTACTAGTGAATACGATAATACGCGGAAAAAAATTCAGCTAAAAGCATTCAGAAACAGTTTATTAAAGGCGGAAAACGGTTGAATACTGCTGAAAACGACTGATTATCAATCTTTTTTAGAAGAAATAAACACAAAGAAAAAAAGCATGAGACCATTTACATATTCAAAAACCGAAGATATTGCGCAGGCCACTTCAAAAGTTGGTACCAATGAACACGCAAAATATCTTGCTGGTGGCACCAATCTGCTCGACCTGATGAAAGAGGATGTAGAGCGCCCGGACGAATTGGTAGATCTCGGGCTTTTGAAACTTACCGATATAAAAAAAACCGAAAATGGTGTCTCTTTGGGCGCTTTGGCTAACAATACAGAAACCGCAAATCATGCTTTGGTGCGTAAGAATTTCCCAATGCTGTCGTTGGCCATTCTTGCTGGTGCTTCTGGTCAGATCAGGAATATGGCGACCAATGGCGGCAATCTCAATCAGCGTACCCGTTGTGCCTATTTCTTTGATACCGCGATGCCATGCAATAAACGCGAGCCAGGCACCGGCTGTGGTGCGCTTGAAGGTCAAAATCATATGCACGCCATTTTCGGCTGGAGCGAGAACTGTGTGGCCGTACATCCTTCGGATATGTGCATTGCACTCGCAGCCCTCGACGCTACGGTTACGCTGGCAGATGCAAATGGAAATACACGAACCATTCCCTTTGTAGATTATCATCGCCTGCCCGGAGATCAGCCTGAAAAGGACAACAATGCAGAGCGCGGCGAACTTATAACTTCCATAGAAATACCCAAGAATAATTTCGCTAAAAACAGCTATTACGTGAAGGTACGCGATCGTTCCAGTTATGCCTTTGCGCTTATATCCGTGGGTGCCGGGCTGGAACTTGAGGGCAACACCATTAAAACCGCACGTATCGCAATGGGCGGCGTTGCCCATAAACCCTGGAGGGCGTACGAAGCAGAAAAATTTCTAATGGGAAAAGAGGCTACGGAAGCCAACTTTAATGCTGCCGCAGATGCCGAAATGGCCAATGCAAAAACGCTGGAACATAATGCATTCAAAGTCCCCTTGGGAAAACAGGCAATGGTTAGGGCGCTGAATGTGGCGCTAAGTGGAGAGAAAGTTTAAAAGTAAAGGATTTTCTGGCTTTTTAAGCTGAAATAAAGCAATACTATGAAAAATAAAAACAATTTAGGTGCTCCAGAAAACCGTATTGAAGGTTTTCTAAAAGTTACCGGAAAAGCTAAGTACGCGGCGGAATTCAATATACCAAATGTACTTTATGGCTTCCCCGTGCGCAGTACCATCGCTGCCGGAACGATGACTGATATTGATACTGCTGAGGCCGAAAAAGCGGAAGGTGTCGTCAAGGTCTTTACTCATAAAAACGCGATGAAGTTCAGTGAAGTGCCAGATTTAGCATCGGCTAATAAAATGACCATGCCCAAGTCTGTTTTGAACACTACAGAAATTAAAAGTTATGGTCAATATATAGGTTTTGTAGTTGCAGAAACTTTTGAGCAGGCGCGTTATGCGGCAAATCTTGTAAAGGCAATCTATGAAAAGACAGATTCAAAAATTGATTTTGACAAGTATGTTGATCAGGCATACGCACCCGAGAATGCAAACGGTTCTGCTACAGATACCCAGCGGGGCAATATGGAAGAAGGAATGAGCAACGCCTCAAAAACAGTGGATATTACCTACCAGACACCCATTGAAGTGCACAATCCCATGGAACCACATGCGACTATCGCGGTTTTTAAAGGCGATGAATTGACCGTTTATGATTCCACCCAAATGCTGGGGCCAACGAAGATCGCTATTTCCAACACGTTCCATATTCCGCAGGAAAAAATAAGGGTTTTATCACCTTATATTGGCGGTGGTTTTGGTTCCAAACTTCGCGCTTGGGATCATGTGATGCTGTGCGTTATGGCGGCAAAAATGCTTGACAGACCCGTAAAAACGGCCATAACCCGACAAATGATGCAAACCAATGCCGGTCTACGTCAATTAAACAGACAGCACATGCGTGTGGGAGCAACCAGCGACGGTAAATTGACGGCAATGTCGCATGAAGTTGTGACCCATACCGCGGTAGATGAGGTTTTTGTGGAACAGTCCGGCTTTATTACGCGTACCATGTATGATACGCCTAATCAGTTGGTCACGCACCGGGTTTTTGATACCAATATTCAAGTTCCCACGTGGATGCGTGCGCCTGGGGAAACACCGGGAAGTTTCGCCCTGGAATGTGCCATGGATGAAATGGCCGATGCGCTACAAATGGATCCCATTGCATTCCGCATCAAGAACGAACCAAAAAACAATCCGCTGGACGGAAAACCTTTTTCCAGTCGGTCCCTTATACAATGTATGGAAGAAGGTGCCGATAAATTTGGCTGGGATAAACGCAAGTAAGAGCCACGCCAGAACAAAAAGGACAACTGGTTGGTGGGCTATGGAATGGCCGCCGCATCACGCGCCGCGCCTTATCAGGAATCATCATCCCGCGTGAAATTATTTTATGGCGATGACGGACTGGAAGCAGTAATTGAAATGGCAGCGACCGATATAGGTACCGGCACCTACACGATCATTGCGCAAACCGCGGCGCTCAGTTTGAATATTCCGGTAGACCGTGTTGCGGTGAATATTGGGGATTCCGATTTGCCGGCGACTCCCGGTTCTGGCGGTTCTTGGGGAGCGGGAAGTTATACAAGCGCAGTAGATGCAGTTTGTGTTAAGGCCAAAGAGGCATTGAAAAAGAAAATTACCGGAGATAGCAGCGCTTTGACTACCGCAGATGAACTCATGAAAGCGGCAGACCTTACCGAATTTGAAATGGAAGCCACCGAAGGGCCTTCAGAGGATTCTAAGAAATATGCACATTTTAGTTATGGGGCGCATTTTGTGGAAGTCTGGGTGGACGAAGATCTGGGAATGATCAAAATCCCACGGGTACTTTCGACTGCCGCAGTAGGAACGGTGCTCAATCAGAAAACGGCCCGCTCACAAGTGGTGGGCGGTATCGTTTGGGGAATTGGCCAGGCGATGACGGAGGAAACCACTTTGGATAAACGATACGGCAGTTATGTGACGCGTACTTTTGCAGATTATCACGTTCCCGTAAATCTCGATGTTGGTGATATTGAAGTACATTTTATCCCAGAAAAGGATGAGCATATTAATAGGTTAGGGGTAAAAGGAATTGGCGAACTGGGGATTACCAGTGTTGCCGCAGCGATTGCTAATGCTGTTTTTAACGCGACCGGAAAACGTATGCGGATTTTGCCTATTACACCGGCAAAGTTGATTACTATGGATCTGTTTAGAAATAAAGTGACCGAATTATAGGCAGTTATTTTGTTCATCAACAAGGCGAAAAACGCAGACATAGCCGTAGCTATGGCGAGTATTTTCAACCTGCCTACCGGCAAAGGCAGGCGCAGTTGCTGGGCAAA
>JBDNGW010000004.1:0-6113 GCA_041689735.1 Leeuwenhoekiella sp.
TCGATTTTATCAAGCAATGTTTCAATTATCGATTCCAATCGGATAACTTTGGACTCCAGTTCAGCAATACGTTTCTTGTCGGGGCTCAATTTCTATCTGTTTGCTACAAAGTAAACAAACACAACTGAAGACCGCTAAAAATCAAGTGTATAGTTGTTGGCCGGTAATCAACAACTGTTGACAAAAAGGCTGTTTTTTACAAAAGACAAAACTAAAATTGTTAATAACTATGTTTTTTTAACGATAGGCTGAATAGTTACAATTTATTTAAAATGTCTTTATAATAAAAACACACCACAAGAATAGCTTATTTTCTTGAAAACCAAAATTCCAGTGTATTCACTTTCAGCAACATATTAGATAGAGATACGCCTATTTTACTTTTTTTTCGGGGTTTCTGAGCTAAAAATATACGTTGTGCACAAAATGAGAATCAAATTCGGTTGCTGCAATATGGTTCTGAGATTCGGTTTGAATTTATGCTTATATATATTGAGTTGAGGTTATACACCGAAATAGAAATAGGATGTATTTCATTTCTTCTATTTTTACAAATGAGTTACATAATTTGCCTCCAATATTCTAAATCAAGATGGATTCTCAAAACACCCTTCTCAACGGCAATTTCTTTAGCAGCGTTTTGATATTTATCACTAATTTCTTTAGTAAGACTTTTTATTGAAACCCATTTATCTAAGTTAGATTTATTATTTTTTAAGCCTAAGGCAACATCTTTATCTAACGGAACTTCTAAATTCTGTAAATGTACATGCGAATTGTCATTGATATCCAGCTTTTGTCTCAAGTAGTAATTATAAATAACATCTCTAAAAAATAAATTCAAACCTTTTCTAGCTGCTCCCCAACTTTTACCGTTCTCAGGGAAAAGCTTTAACAAATCATCTGTTTTATTGTCTAAATACTGATTATATTTATCTGAACATAAATTCTACTTGAACTCCTCTAAAATTATTTCATTCTCGAAATAGTTTCGGGATATTTTAATTAATCCCTTTGCTCCTTGATTTCTTAGAGCTGAGGCACCAATAGATGTTTGAGCTATTTTCCTTTTCATCAATTTGACAAACTCACCCCCATATTCTGGATATTCTCTGGCTTTTATTTCTTTCTCTATAATGTTTCCAAATTTTTGTGTTTCTCCTTGAATATTTTGTTTCCTTATAACCCTCAACGAAGTTTTTAGCTCATTTGTTGAATATGCAGACAAATTAGACATAGAATTTTTATTTTTTACAATTTAAGCAAAATATTAGCGAAAATAATCTCTTAATTAGAATTCTGCTCTATCTCACAACCTATCTGGCCAAATATTCGGCAATTCCCCGCTAAACCCCATCTGCGGGAGTTCATTTATAATTCTCATTTCCTCTTCATTAAATTCAAAATCAAAAAGATTTCGGTTTTCCTCAATACGTTCCGGTGTTGTTGATTTTGGGATAACCACCACATCGTGCTGAAGAATCCAGCGTAAACAGACCTGCGCTACCGATTTATTGTGCTTTTTAGCCATTTTTTCTAGAGTGGAATTGCCAAAGACTTTGCCCCTCGCCAATGGAGACCAGGATTCTACCACAATGCCGTGCGCTTTACTGAACTGCGTTACCTCTGGATGCCAATACCCGGGATGAAATTCGATTTGGTTTACGGCTGGTTTTACTTTTGCAGTCTCAAAAAGCGCTTCGAGATGCTCTGGCCAGAAATTGCTCACGCCTATGGATTTTATCTTTCCTTCTGCCTGTAATTCTTCCATGGCCTGCCAAGTATCGGCATTGGCTTTTTGCCAGTTGTCGTAATTTTTCGAATTGGCCGGCCAGTGAATCAAATACAGATCGATGTAATCCAGGTCCAGCTTTTTCAGGGATTCATCAAAAGCCGTTTTTGCCTGATCATAACCCAATTGCTCCCGCCATAATTTGGTAGTTATAAAGATTTCTTCGCGCGGAACACCACTCCCTTTGATCCCTTTTCCCACCGCTTCCTCATTCTCATATTTGGCTGCGGTGTCAATCATTTTATAACCTTTCCTTAGCGCGGTCTTGACAGCTTTCACACCTTCCTTTTCTGTGGCTTTATAGGTGCCGAAACCCACTCGCGGAATTGTGTGTCCGTCGTTGAGCATCAATTCTTCGTTCATATCTTATTTTTTTTTCGTGACTAAGAAGCAAACTGACCTATTACCTAGCCACCGCCGCACTCATTGCTTCGCCCAACTGCAATAGATCTTTTTCTTCCTGATCGGTAAAGTCATAGGGAACCGGTTTTGCGATACCAAAAACACCGAAAAGTTCACCGTCAAGCAACATAGGTACGGCAATAGAACCTTCAACTTTGGTTTCTTTGGCCGCAGGTCGCGCCACGCCGGAATCATCGGTCTGTAGGTTGCACATTTCTACCGGCTTTCTTCTTTCCGCAGCGATACCGGCCATTCCTTTACCAATTGGGATCGTGCTGAGTTTGGGAATAAGGAAATCAGGAATCCCTTTTTGTGCCTTTAATTGCAATAAATTGGTCTCTTTTTCCAAAAAATGGAGCGTACCGGTCTGGCAATCATAATGCGTGATAATATCTTTAAGAACCTGCTCCCAGTTGACGGGAGATTTTTTTATTGTTTCTAAAATTTGTTCTGTGGAATTTGCTTTATTTACCATGATATTTTGCTTGATCTATTATATTTTAACGGTCGGTCTCCTATATTTTATTCTATTTGTTTTGATTATTTCTTTCATCGATTGCTGTCTGTCAGAGCCATTCCAACCTTTTTCAATTTCATTCTTTAAAATTTGAATCTGCCGCTCTCTTAGAATTTTAGAATTTTGGGTTGAAATGCTTTTCATAATCGCGATTTACACGTAAAATTACCCAAAAATTAAACAAATTGCCCAATTTTAGATAGCACATTGTAATCTTGGGTCACAATAAAGCTTTAAAAATTGAAGTAAATCAACTACTTCGGGCAAGCTTCCTCGCTATTATTCGGTAATATTTTTAGAATTTCGACCTAAAAAGTCGGGGGATTAAACTCTCTGGAGGGATTTAATCATCAAAATACCAATTAAACAGATCAGTCCTAAAACCAAGGTTGATCCACACTGTTTCTTCGTTCAAATTTACCGGATCTTCGATTGCAGTTTTATTGCTGCGATATAAAGCGCTGGCGTAGAGTTTTAAATTGGTTGCCGGGTTGAGCAAATACCCAATTTCAATATTCCCTAATAAAGTTTTGGTTTCGTTGCCCTGGCCTATAAAATTGCCGTTATCCGCTGGGCGGTTTTCATCATTGCCATAAATGCTTCCGCCGTAATAGACTTCGTCAATATTTCCGGTTTCAAAGCCGCGTTTTCCGTAGATCAACTTTCCAGTACCATACCAGCGTTCTCTTTCGTAGCGTGCAATGGCAATAAATTCGCTAAAATTGGCTCCCCAAAGATGCGCCATAGACTGGTTGTTATGACCATAATTGAGCGTGATCTCGTTATTAGAATACACATAGGGCCGCACCTGGTTAAATTCCAGTTGCAACTGCAGGTTCTTTACATTAAAGGCATTATAATATTTTACGCCCAACTGTACGCCCTGTTTGTTTTTATAACTTTTATTTCTTCCCTTAATGGCATCTACCGAAAACTCATCAATGATCACTTGCGCGTAGGCATTGAAATGGTCACTGAATTTATATTTGGCGGTCAGCCCTATAAGTGCATTTCCTCCCCGCGAACCTGTGGAAAATTCGATTGCTCGGTAAAAAATAACCGGATTTAAGTAATTAAGATCCACTCTGCGGTCGTTTTCATTTTCCCAGATCACGGTTTCAAAAAAGCCAAGATTGAGCCTTTTGGAAACATTAAAACTCAGGTAGTGATTGGCCATATATTTAGTGCGAAAAGAACCGTCTGCCGTAACTTCGGGCCGCACGTCGCGCAGGGACATGAATGTATTGGTGTATTTAAATTTCCAAAAAGTGGTGTTCAATTTCACAAAAGGATACGGACTTGCATTGTCGCTGAGCAGCAGCGAGCGGTAACCATCACCTATAAACTGCTTGCCATGGCCCAATTGTATGTTGAAATGACTGCTGGGGCGAAAGGATAAATAACCAGTAGCAATGGGATAATCAAAGTCACCGGAACGCGATTCTTTAGCTACCCCACGTCCAGGAACAATGGCGGGATTGCCACCATCAGGACGAATGGAACGCGCAAAACGGTTAAAATAACCCGCAAAACTGCCCTGACTTTCATAAAAAACGGTGTAAAAGTTCAAGTTTTTACCCAAACCACCCTGAAAAACGAGCGCCCGCGTATTGTTATAGGTAAAATTTTGATCCTCGTTATCAGCTGTTTCCTTTCCCAACATCAGATCTGCCGCGGGATCTACCGTAAACCAATAATCCTTCCCCTGAAGCGTAACCATATGCTCATTCCAGAATTTACGGCCAAACCAGGAGGTTTTATCCTTTAACAAGCGGTTTTTCTGCTCCTCAAAATTGTAATATTTATTTACTTCGTTATAAACAAAAGGCTTTCCGGCGGTGTGACTGTTCGTTCCCACTTTATTCATTTCCGCATCAAAACGGCTGTAAACTTGATGGGAGAAGGGAATATTCAATTGGCTGGAATATTCATTGTTTTTATACGCAGTGGTTTTTATAGCATCGTATTCAGTAACGGGGGTTATTTCTTGAGTGGTTTCCGCTTTCGCGAAAGAATCAGCGATGGCATTCCGCTCTAGCGGTATCTTGATGGGCATACTGAACTGCATATAAGTAGGTCTTGCATTATACGTAGCGGGCTCCACCTGCGGAAGCTCCTCAAAAGCCTTTTGTAAAGCAGATCGTAATTCATAATAGGTAGCCTGGATATTCAGTACTTCAAAAGTACCAGCTTCAGTTACTTCAAAAAGGATCACCATCTCACCTTGGTAATTTTGATCTATTACCGTTTGTGGCATCTCAAAATTTTCAAGGATTTTAGCAATCAAGGTACTCTTAAAACAGGTAGGCAAGTCGGCTGCCGCTACTTCGTTACACGAATCAAAAACGGGATATTTTTCATAATTGCCTTGATCTGATTGCGCGTAAAACGGAAAAGAGGTCGCAAAATATAAAAGTAGCAACAAGATGCTAGATCGCATATTGGGATATTGAAAGTTAGGTCGCGAAAGATAAGTATTTTTTTAACTAAAAAAGCCCGTAGTATGAGATTACGGGCTTTTAATCGGTTTTAAAATACTAATTATCTATCTTAAATAGTATGGGCTGTGCATAAATAACCCTAACTTTTTTACCTTGTTTGATTCCTGGTTGCATTTGCGGTATGGTATTAATCACACGTTTCGCTTCATTTTCCAATTGCGCATTGGCAGCCCGCGCTTTTACATCGGTAATAAAACCTTTGTCATCAACGGTAAACTGAACATTTATCCTGTTTATTCCGCTAGCGGCAAAATCTTGAACGCGACCTGTATCAAAATTTTTTATGATCAATTTTCTTGAAGACAATTTTTCTTTTCCGCATTGGAGTTTAGGTTTTCACAACCCGGGTAAATGGGCACAAATTCTACCATATCCAGTGGAATTTCTTCAATGGGCTCCTCTTTTTCCACATAACTAATGTCCTTAGGAGTATAGTCATCGCTGGGTAAATTCTGTTCCATGGGAACAATATCCTCTATTTTAATCCTTTGGGTATCATTGGGAACTTCTTCGGGAGGAAGTACTTTAGAAACCTGTTTCAGCTTTTTGACTGGTTGTGGTTTCTTTACCTCTAACTTAAAAGTCTCGTTCCAATCCTTGAAATCGTGGGCATCAACCTCTACAGTACGCTCCCTGATAGCAGTACGCGGTGATTTGTATTCTATTATAAAAATAGATAACAGCAAGGCAATGATAAGCCCTACCTGAAAATAAAGGGTGCTGTTTTTTTGTAAATTTGCACCATGCTTGTTTGTTGTGCGACTTAGGATCTGTTTAGAAATAACCTGCCCATTTCTATGGGTTCTTTTGCCCAGCAACTGCGCCTGCCTTTGCCGGTAGGCAGGTTGAAAATACTCGCCATAGCTACGGCTATGTCTGCGTTTTTCGCCTTGTTGATGAA
>JBDNGW010000005.1:0-3687 GCA_041689735.1 Leeuwenhoekiella sp.
GATCTTGTTGGCTCGTTGATTTTGATCTACAAAAGGATAAATTTCCTGAGCCAGTTCCTTGATTTTAATGTTGACAAGCGCATCGCTGTTTATTATTTTGGACTCCTTATGTTCGTTAAGGTCAAAGACTTTAACATCATTATTTAAATCTTTCACCCAGTGCGTATAAAAATCTTGGTACGCCATATCTTCAGTACCAGAATCTGTGGCGAAAAACGGAGGTGAACGTAACAATTTCCATTGAAAGTACACCTTTTTTTTCTGATGATAATTTGTTCTGAAATAGTCTATCTCACTGGTAATATATGCGTGATAATTACCAAAAAAATTAGAGTCCACTAGAAACTGCCGGAAAACCGAACGGTCCAAGCTGCGGTTCTGGGCATAAAACCTGCTCAGATCTACCAAATTTATTTTGTTCAGAAATTTGTCGTTAAGTGAGGCAGAAATCACCGGATTTACAAAATTATCCAAGTCGATCGAATCGTGGAATTCCTTAAGATCGTTGATCGCTAGAACTATCGATTGTTTTAGCTCAGGCAGTGAAGACTGAAAAAAATCGAAAGCATCTTTTGAACTGTCCTTACGCTGAATATTATAGACCAAAAAAGCGATCAAAAACCCCAATATTGTAAGCAAGGCTGCCACACTGTCTATTACCATGGACCACTGGTTGGGGTCCAAGTTCCAGCTTTTGAAAAGCACATAATATTCATTAGCTTTTTGATTCAAGGGCAAGGCTTTATTTTGTTCTTTTTATTTTCGGCGAGTTTTGGTGCGTGTCAAAGACATCGTTTATTTCAATTCTATTTTTCTCATTTTTTAAGAATTACAATCCCGATAGCTATCAGGGGAAAATCAGTTTGAATTACCGCTTCTTGCTAAGACACGACAGGCAAATTTAAACAAGCTCTAATTCGGCAAATACAGTCCAATCAATTTCTAACTCCATTTTTCCTTTGAGCTCTTGGGATGTGATTAGCCTTCCCTCGCGAGAATCTTGAATAGAAATATCAATTCGTCTATTCAATTCCTCGGCGGTCATAGGTTCAAATTCTTGGTTTTTACCCGATTTTTGTACCATTTTGAGCAGATTTTCAAGCTTGGAAAGAGCTTCCTCGCTTAGAATTTTTAAATACTCACGAATGATTTCGATTTTTCTTGATGGTATATTAATGGTGGTTTGCTTTTACTTAAAAATATGCAATTTAAAAACACATAGTATTTATTAGATTTTAAGCTAAAGAAATTATTTTGTTCTTTTTATTTTCGGTGGATATTGGTGCGTATCAAAAGCATCGGTAATCTTTATCAATTTATTTGTCTCATTAACTGAATAAATGATTTTGTAGCTTTTAAAAACTAAATATCGATATGGGATTTCACGTTGCTTTAGCAATTCTTCCTCTTGACCAATATAAGGCGCATTTTTCAGCTTTAGCGGTTCCGCAATAATGGCATTTATGTGTTTTTGTGCTATTTGTACTCCAGCTTCTTTTTTATAGTAATCAAAAATCTCGTCCAGTTGACTTTCAGCAAATTCAGACCAAATAATTTCAAACATTATTTGCTAAATTTTCCTATAATTTCTGAATGGTGTTTGTAACGACCTTCCTTAAAATCCAACTCTGATTGATCAATTCGGCTATTCAGCTCTTTACTGCTCATAGGCTCAAATTCAATGTTCTCATCCGATTTTTGTTCCATTTTTAGCAGTTCTTCAAGCTTGGAAACGGCTTCCTCACTTTGAATTTTCAAAAACTCCTGAATAAATTCGATTTTTCTTGATTGTAAATCCATGGCGGTTTGCTTTATTCAAAGATATGTAATTATAAATTCCAATATGTTCAACTCCCGCAAACTTCAAAGCAAATAGTGCGCTCTGTATATTTTCAACGCAAAATATCCAATTTTGATCCTTATTGTTGAGTTTTCTTGTGCATTCTTGAAATGACCAGCACATGAGGAAAAGTAATCGCGGCCAGGAATGAAAAAAAGATCGCGAGCAAAAGCGACTGATCTTCTCCAAAAAAATATACCACAACCCCAAAGCCCACCAAGGCAACCAGCCAGTAAACCCATGCCAATTTTAGATAGCCTATGACCGCCGCTCTATTGCAGGTACCGTACAAAAATTCTACCTGCTCTTTTATAGAAGGGATAGAATGCCAGAGCACGAAGTAGATAGCGAAGGCCCAGAGCAAAGTAGCCGTATTAAAAATCACAAAAAAGACAACTATAAAAAACAGCTCTTCTAGCCAAAAAGTTTTCAGTTTCCTTTTAAATGCATAGGCCCCCATAAAAATTATCACAATTAGCAAAAGAATGAGCAACGCATCATCAAAAAAGGATATGGGTAAAAGCACGTGGGACATCTGGTAGATTATTTGCTGAACATCTTCTTTATGTGCCGCAAATAAAAGACTAAATATAAATAAGCCATAAAGGATATAGAAAACTCGATTCAGAAACCAGTGCCCATTCAAATTGGCCTCCCAATGCTGCTCGCCAAAATGATATGCGCTAAAAAGTACAAATACCGGAAGGGCTATTTGAGGGATAATAAAAAACAAGGAGATGATCATCAAAATAATGCCTAGATAATAGCCAAGGTTCTTTATAGAATTAGCCGTCTTGAACGTCTTTGACTTTTTAATTAAAATAAGATCATTCGCCCCATGTACCACACCTATGGTCAAAATTAAAAGAAGCGCCAACATATTTTCTACCCAGGGGGGAAAGTAGATACTTATACCCAGCGCCATAAATGAACTTACAAGCATAAAATTTCGCATTCTATAAAAATACTTTCTTTAATTACTAATTTTCATAATATTAACTATAATAGTGCCAAATAATTGTTTAATTTAATGCCATATTAATTTAACAAAATAAACACTATGACTTTACAACTATTTTCGGCAATTGCTGCCCAAGGGGCACAACCAATTGCCACAGATGATTATGTGGGTTTTACCTTCTTTGTAGGAAGTATGGCCATGACCGCTGCAGCAGTCTTTTTCTTTTTATCAATGAGTACGGTGGACAAAAAATGGCGTACTTCCATTTTGGTTTCAGGATTGATTACCCTCATCGCAGCCTTTCATTATTTTTATATGAGAGACTATTGGGAAAACTTTGCTGAATCGCCTACCTTTTTCAGGTATGTAGACTGGACGCTTACCGTACCTTTAATGTGCGTGGAGTTTTATCTGATCCTCAAAAAGGCCGGAGCAAAAATAAGCCTTATGTGGAAGCTCATCTTATTTTCTGTGATCATGTTACTCACCGGTTATCTGGGAGAAACGGCTTTTAGAGAATATGCTGACATCTGGGGCGCAATTTCTGCATTGGCATATTTTTTAATCGTTTATGAAATCTGGCTGGGGAGCGCTAAAAAATTGGCGGTCAAGGCTGGTGGAGCAGTACTTCAAGCACACAAGACGCTTTGCTGGTTTGTGCTGGTAGGTTGGGCTATTTATCCCTTAGGTTATATCGCGGGAACACCCGGATGGTACGAGGGGCTATTGGGAGGCCTTAATATAGATGTAATCTATAATTTAGGTGATGCCATTAACAAAATAGGTTTTGGACTGGTAATCTATAACCTCGCTGTAAAATCTTCATCGCACGCCGTTGAAGAGGTGAATTAATACATCACCATACTCATATTGGAAAAAGCCGCAA
>JBDNGW010000006.1:0-7163 GCA_041689735.1 Leeuwenhoekiella sp.
GCGGTGGGTAAAAGCGTCTCAAAATAAGATAATGTGGCCTTCTTGCTATGATTTCCATCAAAATAAATGAGGTCGAATGGATTGACTAAATTTCCTTCGAAAAATCGGGAAAAACGGTCGTTTTTAAGATCTAAATGAGGGATTTTTAGCGATTCCAATTTTTGACCAGCAATCCTGCCGATTTCTGCGCAGCCCTCCACACTGGTCACTTTTCCAGTTTCTGCCAAGCCAAATGCTGCGGTGGCCAGTCCCACGGAAGTGCTAAGTTCCAATATATTTTTCGATTGAAAATAAGTTGTTACCCGATAAAGCAAGCGCATGCGTTTTAAGCTGGCTCCGGCGTTTTTTCCAAGGTCGGAAACCTTTCTTATATTATCCTTAAAAACTCGGGAACCGGCGCCAAAATTGGTTATTCTGACTGTTTTATGGTCATTTAGTATTGATTTTCGGTAGTTTTTGAGTTTCGCGTAAGCGGAATATTTTTTACGGTCATAGAGGCATTTGGTCAAAAAATCATACACAAAGGGGGAGTGCACGCCATGCTGATTGGTCGAATTCCGCAGAAATCCCAAGTATTGCTTTAGGGAATTTAAAAGTTGAACTACCTGCACCTGCTAATTTTTAAACATAAAATATACCGCGAGCACCAGAAAAACACAACCTATTAAGTGATTGAGTTTAAAGGTCTCCTCTTTAAATGCGATGAGCATAAAACCAACAAAGACAACCAGCGTGATCACTTCTTGAATCACTTTGAGTTGTAGCAGGCTAAAGGGACCGCCGTTTTCTTCAAAACCAATTTTATTTGCCGGCACTTGAAAGAAATATTCAAAAAGCGCAATGCCCCAGCTGATGAGGATGACACTGATCAAACTCAGCTTACTGAACCATTTCCACTCGGCAAATTTCAAATGGCCGTACCAGGCCAAGGTCATGAAAATATTTGAAATCACGAGCAAGGCAATGGTCAGAAATGCTTTCATAGCTCACATTTTAATATGTTTTCAGTTTTAATGCATAAAAGCTGACTTTTATCGTCCTGATCCCTTCAACTTTAGTTTATTCTAAGTCAAGTGGAAGGGCTCAGTATAAACTAAAATCGAAGGATAGACGAAATGAAATCTCGATTGCTCGACGTCACATTAAACATATAAGATTTAGTATTTAGGCGTCGTAACGGATAAGCATTTATTTTAAAAAATTGCAATCACACAGAGAGTTCAAACCAGCGCTCGGTTTTCTGATCTATGGTGTCCTGTATTTTTTGAAGTTCTATAGAAGCGGCGTTGATCTCTTCACCAGAGAGTTCTGGATCCAGAAATGTCTTTTCCTGATTTGCTTTCTTCTGTTCCAGTTTTGCGATCTCTTTCTCTAACCGGTTATATTCCTTTTGCTGCTCATGGGAAAGTGTAGTCTCCTGTGTCTTCCAGTTGTCCTTTGTGGTAATGCTATTGTTTTTATCATCTTTCTGCGTTGATCCCGTACTGTTCTCAGGACTCTCATCGTAGGTTCTGAAGTCAGAATAGTTGCCGGGAAAATCATCAACTTTTCCGCTACCACGAAATATAAATAGATGATCCACAATCTTATCCATAAAATAGCGGTCGTGGGAAACTACCAGTAGACAGCCGGGAAAATCCATAAGAAAACTTTCCAGCACATTGAGGGTTACGATATCCAGATCGTTAGTAGGCTCATCTAGAATAAGGAAATTTGGATTCTGGATCAAAATCGTGCATAAATAGAGTCGCTTTCGCTCGCCACCGCTCAGTTTTTCAACAAAATCATACTGTTTTTTACGGTCGAATAAAAAGCGTTCCAGCAGTTGGCCGGCGGAGATTTGTCGGCCTTTTTTCAATGGAATATAATCGCCAAATTCCTTAATGACATCTATTACCTTTTGACCAGGTTTTATATTGATGCCTTTTTGAGTGTAATAACCAAACTGGATGGTCTCACCGATCATTACTTTGCCACTATCGGCTTCTGCTTTACCGGTGAGAATGTTTAAAAAGGTGGATTTCCCGGTACCGTTTTTCCCTATGATGCCGATACGATCGCCCCGCTGAAAGTTGTAATTAAAATGATCAAGGATCACACGGTCCTTAAACTTTTTACTCACTTTGTGAAACTCAACAACTTTGTTGCCCATACGCTCCATATTGAGCTCCAGTTGTACTTCGTGATCCTGACGGCGCTTGCCGGCGCGCTCCTTGATCTCGTGAAAATCGTCAATACGTGATTTTGACTTGGTAGTGCGCGCCTTGGGCTGACGGCGCATCCAGTCTAGTTCCTTTTTAAAAAGCTGTTTTGCCTTTCCGGTTTCGGCTTCTTCTGCGCTTATGCGGGATTCCCGTTTATCCAGATAATAAGAGTAATTTCCTTTATAATTGTAAAGGTTTCCACTTTCCAGTTCAATAATTTCATTACAGACACGCTCCAAAAAATAACGGTCGTGGGTCACCATAAAAATGGTCAGGTTTTCTTTGGCAAAATAAGCTTCCAGCCACTCGATCATTTCAAGATCCAAATGGTTGGTGGGCTCATCCATAATGAGCAGCTCTGGTTTGTGAAGCAACATATTGGCAAGGGCGAGCCTTTTTTTCTGTCCGCCGCTCAGTTTTTCCACCTTTCGGTCTAGATCGTCCAGTTTTAACTGCGACAGGATCTGTTTGTACTGCGTTTCAAAATCCCATGCTTGCAGGGCTTCCATTTTATCAAATGCCTTTTGATATGCATCTGCATCATCCATATTGACCAGCGCTTTTTCATAAGCGGCAATGGCGATCAAGGTCTCGTTGTCGCTGTCAAAAATGGTCTGCTCTACCGTAAGGCTGCCGTCAAGATCGGGCTCTTGCGCGAGAAAGGAGATTTTTAGGTCTTTGCGGTAAACAACCTGTCCGCTATCTGGTTTTTGCTTACCAGCAAGAATATCGAGAAGGGAGGTTTTACCAGCCCCGTTTTTTGCAATCAAACCGATTTTTTGATCTTGATTGATACCAAAAGAAAGGTCATTAAAAAGAACTTTTTCACCAAAGACCTTGGCAACTGATTCTACCGAAACATAATTTATTACATTCATAGCCGGCAAAATTAGGCTTAAATTTTTGATTGATGAAACTTTAAAACCGCCTAAAATTTCGTAATTATTGACTGTTTTTCAGTGGTTTAGGGGGTTTTTTGCCTTTCCAGACCCGCTTTAGGTTTAAGAAGTTTTGTGGGTTAGGCGTAAGTCCGTGCACATCTTTGTGCAAAAACTGGATTACCTCGTCATAATACAAGGGTATAAAAGGCGCTTCTTTGATAAGAATACTGTCCATTTTCTTATAAATTTCCTGACGCTTTGTGATGTCTGTCACGCTAAAACTGTGCTCATAAAGGGTGTCATAAACCACGTTTTTGAAATGCGTATAATTGGGGCCATTTGGCGTAAAATTTTTACTATAATACAGTGAAAGGTAATTTTCGGCATCGGGATAATCTGCGATCCAGCTGGCACGGAAAGCATCAAGCTGCCCGGTGGATTTTAACTGTCGCAGGGTAGAGGGCGGCATCACGTCTATGTTGATAAGCAGGCCAATTTTCCCCAGTTCCCGCTGAATATATTCGCAAATATCAAGGTATTGCGCATTGGTTCCTATGGTAATACTGGGTGTGATGTTGTCTGTTTTTTTGATGTATTCATCAATAAGTTGGCTCGCTTTTTCGGGATTGTAACTGTAGCCGCTGTTCTCCACATAACCGGGCAGTCCTTTTGGGATAAAGCCCGCATCTGCCGGAGTACCTATTCCGTTGCGCAAGTATGTGATCATTTTTTGCCGGTCGATACCATAATTTACTGCACGGCGCAGCAGTTCTGAACGCACTTCTTCGGACTTACTTCCAAGGAAAAAACCGATGTATTCGGTATTGAGAAATGGGCCGGTGATCACCTTTACGTTTTCGGCATATTTCTTTTTTAATTGGCCTGAAGGAGTGAGCAGTTCATCTTTATAGGAAGGATCGAGACTGTTTAAAAAATCGAGATTTCCCTGGGCAAATTGAAGAAATTCACTTTGTTTATCGGGCAGAAATGTAATGGCCACAGCTTCCAGATACGGGAGTTGACGGCCTTGTTTATCCTTCTCAAAATAAAGTTCATTTTTCCGCAAAACAAGTTTTACCCCTTCCTGCCAGCGCTTAAATTTAAACGGGCCGGTACCTACGGGGTGGGATCTGAAATCGCTTCCGTAAAATTCCGTGATCTCGTGAGGAACGACGGAGCAATACCGCATGCCTAGCAGCCCAATAAAAGCGGGAAAAGGTTTGTTCAGCTTGATACTGAAAACGGTATCGCTGAGCGCTTCATAACTTTCCACATTGCTTAAAACCCAGCTGCCCGGCGAAGCGACCTGTGGATCTTGGAGCCGGTTAAAACTATAGGTAAAATCTGCCGCGATTACTTTACGTGTACTATCGGCGGTTTTGAACTGTGCGTGTTTGTGAAAATAAACGTCATTCCGCAGGTAAAAAGTGTAGGTCATGGCATCTTCGGAAATCTCCCAGCGCCTGGCGATATCAGGTACGGTATTAAGACTGTCATCCTGCTGAACCAAGCCATTGAACAGTTGATTGGTAGGCCAAATTATAGGTGGATTACGGGCAAAAGCAGGATCTAAGGTTGCCACGTTATAATGCTCATTGTATCTAAACACCAGGTTTTCCCTGGCATTATTTTCGGGATCTGAACAACTGCTAAAGAGAATGCCGAATAGGATAAATCCCAGTAAAACAATGAAATTACGGTAGTTTTTTCTCAATTTTTGCATGTACTTGCCAATAACTACCTTTGCAAACAGGTAAAAATGGCTGGTTTCAATTGTATTGCACGTGCGAAGTACGCTTGCGGAGGCGCAAATGTAACCAAAAAACAACGAGTATAAATGAGTACCTTAAGTAAAAAAGTAGCATTTCATACGCTGGGCTGTAAGCTCAATTTTTCAGAAACCTCTACGATCGCACGAAACTTTGAGCAAGAAGGTTTTGAGCGGGTGGATTTTACGGAAGAAGCAGATATTTACGTTATCAATACCTGCAGCGTTACTGAAAACGCTGATAAACGTTTTAAAACCATTGTAAAAAAGGCGCAAAAGTTGAATCCAGATGCATTTGTGGCCGCTGTGGGCTGTTATGCGCAGTTGAAACCGGAAGAACTCGCAGATGTAAACGGAGTGGACCTTGTACTGGGGGCTACCGAAAAATTCAATATTACCCAATATCTCAATGACCTGAGCAAAAACGATTTTGGTGAGGTGCACAGCTGCGAGATTCAGGAAGCCGATTTTTATGTGGGCTCCTATTCCATAGGTGATCGTACCCGTGCTTTTTTAAAGGTTCAGGACGGTTGCGATTACAAATGTACGTACTGCACTATTCCGCTTGCGCGTGGTATTTCGCGGAGCGATAAAATGGAGAATGTCATCAGCAATGCCAGTGAAATTGCCGCGCAGGGCATTAAGGAAATCGTGCTTACCGGTGTAAATATAGGGGATTATGGCAAGGGCGAATTTGGTAACAAAAAGCACGAACATACTTTTCTGGATCTGGTTAAGGCGCTTGATTCGATAGTTGGCATAGAGCGCCTACGCATCTCCAGTATTGAGCCCAATTTGCTCAAGGATGAAACCATAGATATGGTGGCGCAAAGCCGGACTTTTGTACCACATTTTCACATTCCGCTGCAGAGCGGAAACAATGAAATGCTTGGCAAGATGCGCCGTCGCTATCGTCGCGAACTTTATGTAGATCGCGTAGCGCGTATTAAGAAACAAATGCCGCAGGCGTGCATAGGCGTAGATGTTATCGTGGGCTTTCCTGGGGAAACGGACGATCATTTTCTGGATACCTATACTTTTTTGCAAGAATTGGATATTTCCTACTTGCATGTGTTTACCTATTCCGAAAGGGATAATACCCCGGCAGCCACCATGGAGGGCGCGGTTCCTATAAAAAAGCGAAAAAAACGCAGCAAAATGCTCCGCGGACTTTCGGCTAAAAAGCGCCGTTCCTTTTATGAATCACAGTTGGGTACAACACACGAAGTCCTATTTGAGGGCGAAAATAAAAAAGGTTACATTCACGGCTTTACTGAAAACTATGTAAAAGTAAAAACGTCCTGGGATCCTGCTTTGATCAATACAATCCATAGCGTCAATTTGAGTAAGATAGACGAAGATGGAATGGTGCGGTTTGCGTTAGCAGAAGATAATGAACTAGTTGCAAGTTGAAAAAACGGCTAAAAAAGGATCAGTAGTGAACCTTTTTTGACCGTTTTTAACGTGTTTGATTTTCGCGGTGTTTATTTTACCGCAAACAAAATTATTTTTGAAAAAAAAATATTTAAATGTTAATTCCCACCGGAAGCAATTTTTTATACTTTCTTCGGTTAGAACGCATGAATTTTGCTATTTCAGGGCAGGTAGGGACCAAACTGATATTTCGGTTTTCAACCTCCTTAAATACGGTTATTATAAAATCGTTCATGTGATCTTCGCTTCCTGCGGGCATTTGAAGTTTAGTCAGGAAGATTTTGCGATCTTGTAAAGAATATTCAATTTTAGCTAATTTACCATCAAATGTGGTTTCAAATTGTCTCAAAAATTCATTGTCGGTCAGTTCAATTTCGCTCATTACATTCATATTTTTTGTTTTAAAAAATAATTACGTTGATAGAAGTTCTTTTTGGAAAAGAAGTAGTGCGCATAACCTTTTTAACGTTTATGCTTGCGTAAATTTACAAAAATTTAACGGTTTTTCAAAAATTTTAAATGTTAAAGCCTTATATTGATACTGTGAAAATACCGGTGTATGTGATGCCGGGCATGGCTGCCAGTCCAGAAATATTTGGATATCTGTCACTTCCGGAGCGTTTTGAACTTCATCCACTTTCTTGGAAAATTCCTGAAAAGGAAGAAAACCTGGTAAATTACGCCAAACGTATGCTACAGGAGGTGCACCATGAGAAGCCTGTATTGATAGGGGTGAGTTTTGGCGGTATCATTGTTCAGGAAATGGCCAAGATTATTTCCGTTCGAAAACTTATTATCATAAGCAGCGTGAAAACCAAGTTTGAGCTGCCACGTCGTATGCGTTTGTCCCGAATTTTAGGTCTGTACAATATTGCA
>JBDNGW010000007.1:0-7677 GCA_041689735.1 Leeuwenhoekiella sp.
GTATTGTTATACTCGGCCTCATAGCAGTTCATGCGAACCAGTATGCCCGCGCCGTGGCCGTCTGCCTGTGCCTCAAAAATCCCTACCGGTTTCATGGTTGCGGTGATGAGGTCTACGCTAAGCTTCTCCTTTATTTCGCGCGCCAGTACTTGGGCATCAGTCTCGCCGGGCTCTCGTTTACCACCGGGAATATAATACGTTGCTTTTCCGGTGGATCGAGTACTTAAAATACGACCGTCCAGTAGGTGAATCCACGCCAGTTTATCAATAATCTGATCGGTAGGTTCAATATAATAATCAATGGAATTTAGTGTGTGATCTGGATCCAACGTGTTAAGAAAACGGTCTATATTCAGCCCAAAACCATTGAGTAGCCCCAGTTTTTTATTACGTCCCAAGGCACTGGAAATGGTCTCATCACGATTGCCAAAACGGTAAGCGCCTTTCTTGAGCCAGAGCAAATTGAGCAAATGCTGCATCACTACGTTGCCCAACTGGTCTATGGAAATGGCCATTTTTAGCGCATATTCCCCAACACCTCGCAGTCCGTTTTTAAATAGATTATAAAAAAAGCCATATAAAAGTCCGAAGGGAGCAGTGATGACGAGGAGAATAATGGAAACGAAAAACAATAAAACCCCTATAAAAGGATTGGTTTTCTTGTCTTTTTTATACGCGCTATCTTTAAAAATCATAGTATGCAAATATATTCAAAGGCACTTAAATTCCCCCAGAGAGTTTTCTCTGCCAGCCCGCTGACTTTTTGATACTTGGCTCGAAAGTAAAAAGTAATTTCTATTTCATAGTTCGCGGCCTGCCTGCCTGAACGTCAAAGACAGTTTTGTCTCTAAGTTTGTTGATTTTTTAAAAGTTTAAAAAACATCAAGTGATCAATGCCCGAAGTAGGTAATTATCGCGATTTTCTTTAAATTCTAAACGATTTAGCCTATTTTGCTTCAATGAAACCAAGATTTGAAGATATTAAAGAGCGTAAACTAGTAGGTATGCGCATTGCCGCCGCCATTTCCTTTGATGATACGGCACTCTTGTGGAAAAAATTTGTTGCCCACCAAGGTGAAATCAAACATAAAATGGACTCCGGTTATTACTCGTTACAGGTTTATCCCGAAAATATGAAGATGGAAGATTTTACCGAAAGTACTACCTTTGAGCGTTGGGCCGCCGTTGAGGTAAATAGGTATGAAGACATTCCTGATAAAATGGAAAAAAAACTCTTGGCCGGCGGAAAATATGCTGTTTTCACACATATAGGACCTGTAAAAACCTTTGTGGAAACCTCTAATTTTATTTATAGCGAGTGGCTGCCCAATTCAAAATTTGAACTTGACGCTCGAGCACATTTTGAACGCCTGGGCGAGAAATTTTACGGTCCCGAGCATCCCGAGTCTGAGGAGGAAATCTGGGTACCGGTTAGGAATAAATTATGAATTGTGAATTTTAAATTAAGAAAGAGAAAAGAGAAAAGATATGAGAGAATAGAAAAGAGAAAATGATAGAGGTGAATAGATAGTTTTATGCTTTAATATCAAAAAAAATGATGTTACGTGGTTCCTCCCCTTATTTTCAAGGGGAGAGCCTGTGCCGAATATGTTTCGGTATGCCGATAGGCGGAGGGGTTTTCTTGCTATTAACAACGGATAATATCTATAAAATACCGATTTACAGAATTTTATATCTAACATAACTATATATTTAACTACTGATTTCTTAAGAATGAAAATACCTCACTGCCCAATTAAAAATTTATAAGTATCTGAACTTTAATAATTCTCATGACATTATAATCTTTCAGAAGCCAAATTCAGAATTTATAATTCAAAATAAAACATTTAAAAACAATTCAATGGGTATTCTTTCATCACTAATGGGCAACGCTGGAGTCGTTGAACCCGAGAAACTTAGACAAGCCTACGGCGAATTACTCATACCCGGTGAGGACATTGAGATTGGGTTTAAACTATTGCGTGATACTTTTGTTTTTACCACAAAAAGACTCATACTTATTGATAAACAGGGTATTACTGGCAAAAAAATGGAATATTTATCCATTAATTATAAAAGCGTTTCCAGATTTAGCATAGAAACTTCCGGCACATTTGACCTTGATGCAGAATTGAAAATATGGATCTCGAGCGAGAGTCACCCCAGTATTTCCCGTCGCTTCGATAAATCTGTAAATGTTTATGAAGTACAGCGTATTCTGGCCAAGAATGTTTTAAAGTAAAAGGCCGGTTTATTTCAATGAACAATACTCAATAGGCAATTAGCAATAAACAGTTAACAATAAACATTAAACAATTTTCAACTGCAATAATCAGTTTATCATTTTATTTTAAACCCCGAACTCCGAACTCCGAACTCAAAACCCTAAACTTTTTCTCAGTTGAATCAAGAAAACCTCATAGAGCTCGCGCATTATAAAATGCCTTTTGGAAAATATAAAGGGACGTATCTTGTCGCGGTTCCTGAGTATTATTACGTATGGTTTAAACAAAAAGGCTTTCCGGAAGGTAAATTGGGCCGGCTCATGCACGAGATGTACGAGATCAAATTGAATGGACTAGAGGAACTTATTTATAAAATCAAGAACAACTTTCCCGCGCCAACGCCAAAAAATAAATAGGCTAAACATTCTTAAAATTACCTAAAATTACCTAAAACGGTTCGCAGATTAATCCCTAACTTTGCGCCCCGTAAACGTGCTTTAAAATTGCAATTGGGCAAAAGCGCATTCATTCTACAGTTCACATGGCAGACATTAAATATATCTTCGTTACGGGCGGGGTTTCTTCATCTTTAGGCAAAGGTATTATCGCGGCCTCTTTGGCGAAATTATTACAGGCGCGCGGCTACCGGGTGACCATTCAGAAACTTGACCCTTATATTAACGTAGACCCCGGGACGCTCAACCCGTATGAGCACGGCGAGTGCTACGTTACCGATGATGGCGCCGAGACTGATCTTGACCTGGGACATTATGAGCGTTTTCTTAATGTGAAGACATCACAGGCCAATAATGTGACCACGGGACGCATTTATCAAAGCGTGATCGAGAAAGAGCGGCGTGGTGAATTTTTGGGAAAAACCGTACAAGTGGTTCCGCACATTACAAACGAGATCAAGGAGCGCATACAGATGCTGGGCAATAGCGGTGACTATGATATTATCCTTACAGAAATAGGGGGCACCGTAGGCGATATTGAATCTTTGCCTTACATAGAAGCGGTACGCCAGCTCAAGTGGGAACTGGGGGATGAAAATGCCCTTGTTATTCATTTAACCTTGATCCCTTTTCTTTCGGCCGCCGGCGAACTCAAGACAAAACCGACCCAGCACAGCGTAAAAACACTCATGGAAAGCGGGATCAAAGCAGATATCCTTGTCTGCCGAACCGAGCATGAGCTCAATGATGACCTGAGGGAGAAATTGGCGCTGTTCTGCAACGTGCGCAAAGAGGCGGTTATTCAGTCCATAGACGCTTCCACAATTTATGATGTGCCCAACATGATGCTTGAGGAAGGCCTTGACAAAATCACCCTTAAGAAATTAAAACTCTCAGACGAAACCGAACCCGTTCTTACCCGCTGGAACGAGTTTTTGCGCCGTCATAAAAATCCGAAAGCGGAGGTACGTATAGGTCTTATAGGGAAATATGTGGAACTCCAGGATTCTTATAAATCCATTCTGGAGTCGTTTATTCACGCTGGTGCGGAAAATGAAGTACGTGTGCGGGTAGAGCCCATACACAGCGAATTTATAAGCCAAAAAGTTATTGACAACAAAATTTCAAAAATGGACGGTCTTCTGGTGGCTCCCGGTTTTGGCGAGCGCGGTATAGAAGGCAAGATCAGGGCGGTGCAGTATGCTCGCGAACACGGAATTCCGTTTCTGGGTATTTGCCTGGGCATGCAGATGGCCGTGATCGAGTATGCCCGTAATGTGGTAAAACTGGATAAAGCCAACTCCACCGAAATGCAACCAGATACAGAAGTACCCGTCATAGACCTAATGGAAGAGCAGAAAAGCATAACCAATAAGGGCGGCACCATGCGTCTGGGATCCTGGGACTGTGACCTGGCGGAAAATTCCATCGTGGCTCAAGTCTATGGTACAAGCCAGATCAGTGAGCGACACCGGCACCGGTATGAATTGAACAACGCCTATAAAAAACAGTTGGAAGACGCCGGTATGCGCATCACGGGGACCAACCCAAAGACAAACCTCGCCGAAATCATTGAGTTGCCCAGCCACCCGTGGTTTGTGGGCGTGCAGTACCACCCAGAATATAAAAGTACCGTGGCGAACCCGCACCCTTTATTTGTTGCCTTTGTGCAAGCAGCGGTAACCTATAGTCAGACCAAGAATGTAGTCAATGTGACACCCCAATAGAGATTGGGTTTGTTCTTGTTAAATTCCACCAGTGGGTTTTGTTTCCCGATCCTTTGGATCGAAATTAAAAATTTATTTCTGAATCATTTCTTGTGGGCTGAACCCTAGATAGTTGATTCTTAAAAAAGATATTAGAATTACATATTGCGCGCCGTTATTTAGGTAATGCAATCAATTAAATATAAAGCAGTTATACTGCCTTAATTATTATGGAAGAAAAAAAATTAGACTTCAAATCTATTATAGGCTTTGTGCTCATAGGAGCCATTTTGCTTTTCATGCTCTATCAAAACCAGCCTTCTCAGGAGGAACTTGATGCCGATAAGGCAAAACAAGAGCAGGTTGACGCTGCAACAGAAAAGGAAAAAGCTCAAGATGCTGCTGCCGAAAAACCGGAGCAAGAGGAGGAATATGCAGTGCCGCAAGATTCGGTGGGGCAGGCACGGATGCGCGAGCAATTGGGCAGTTTTGGTTATTCGGCGACATTGCCTTCCGCTCAGGGCGGCACCACTACCATAAGCAATGATTTGGTAGAGCTCAAGGTAAGCAACAAAGGTGGTTTTATAACGGAGGCACGTTTGAAAGCCTATAAAAGTTACGATTCACTTCCCATTTACTTGATCAAGGATGGCAACGCCAGTTTTAACTTGAGTTTTAGTACCACAGAGAACCGTAACCTGAATACGAAAAACCTCTATTTTGAGCCAAAATTGTCAAAAAACGGTGAAAATCAGGTTTTGACCATGCGTTTGAAAGTGGCGGCAGATCAATACCTTGAGTACCGCTATGAACTGGAGCCCAAAGATTATATGATGGGTTTTGGCATAAAAACGGTGGGCCTTCAGAAGGTTGTGAATACTTCGGCTCCCATGAACCTTGTGTATGAGCTTACAGGTTACCGCCATGCAAAAAGCATCAGCTATGAGAACAGATATTCGCGCTTGGTGTATGAATATGAGGATGGCAGTACAGATAAATTAGCCGCTACCGATGAGGATACAGAGGTCGAGCAAAATGTAGACTGGTTTAATTACAGGCAGCATTTCTTTAGTTCTATGCTCCTTACCGATACGCCTTTTGATGAGGTAAAGTTCACCTCTGAAGACCTGGTCGAAAATGAAGAAATTGATACCGTTTTTACCAAACATTACGCTGCAAATATGAAATTGACGCCACAAAACGGCGAACTCAATTATGCCATGAACCTGTATTACGGCCCTACCGATTATACGATCTTAAACAATTATGACCGTGGTCTGGATGCGGCCATGCCATTGGGCTGGGGTATTTTTGGGTGGATCAATAAGTATATTGTCATTCCCATATTTGGCTTTTTGATCAGCTTTTTGCCGGCCGGTCTTGCAATCATCGCATTGACCGTACTGATAAAACTTGCCCTGTCGCCGGTGCAGTACAAACAGTACGTTTCACAGGCGAAAATGAAGGTTCTAAAGCCCGAACTCGATGAGATCAAGGCGAAATATGAGGGTAACCAAATGAAAATTCAGCAGGCAACAATGAAATTGCAGAGTACCGCTGGTGCCAGCCCGTTAAAAGGTTGTCTCCCGGGGTTGTTGCAAGTTCCCGTTTTCTATGCCCTTTTTACCTTTTTCCCCAGTGCCTTTGACTTGCGTCAAAAAAGCTTTTTATGGGCAGATGACCTTTCCAGTTATGACAAGGTCGCCGAGTTGCCTTTTACGATCCCCTTTTACGGAGATCATGTGAGTTTGTTTCCCATTTTGGCTTCCATCGCGATTTTCTTTTATATGCGCATGACCACCGGCCAGACCATGCAGCAGAACACGCAACCGGGCATGCCAAACATGAAGTTCCTCATGTATCTGTCGCCATTGCTAATGCTGTTTTTCTTTAATAACTATGCCAGTGGATTGAGTTTGTATTACCTTACTTCAAATCTTATTACGATAGGGATTATGCTCGTGATCAAGAATTTCATCATTGATGAAAACAAAATTCACGCGCAGATACAGGTAAAGAAAAAACAACCCAAAAAGCAGAACCGCTTTCAGAAGAAAATGTCTGAAATTATGGAACAGGCGGAACAGCAGAAAAATGCCAAAAAATAGGTTGAAATTCAATAATTATCGTAAAAAAACTCCTGATGTCATCAGGAGTTTTTTTTGTCTAGGTTTTCGACATGTTTTGCTATCAATTTGGAAGTGTAAAGAGTGCGTAAATTTCACTCGGTATTTTCTCTCTTACGTTACTTCTATATCTTTATACAATTCGTAGAAAACCATTAAAGATTTGCCTCAAATGGATTAAATTTGATCAAAACGAGTCAATAATTGATCTTTTAATATAAATGAAGTTTTCTTTTATGAGAAGTTGAATACACTTTCCTAAGCGATCAATTGGTTTAACTACGGCCGCACTATATTTTTTGCTCATGAATTAGCAGTAGATCTGACAAGGGATTGAAATTCTGGCGATAGAGAAAGACGGCAGTTCATAAAAAAAGTCCTGAAAAATTTCAGGACTTTTACTTAATAAATACATGCATGAAATTAATTCAATGCAGGAAGAATTACTTTATCAATCGCATGAACGACACCATTGCTGGCTTGAACATCGGTTACGATGATGTTGCTCACCCGTCCATTTGCATCTGTGATCGTGGCATTTTCAGCATCCAGTTTTATGGTACCTCCCAGCGTGGTCACTGTACCACTCATAAGATCTGCTGCGCGCACATTTGCCCCTGCGATAACATGAAGGTTCAATGCCGCTTCTAGCGTTTCCGTAGGGATATCATTTAAGCCTATGCCGCCTAAATCATTAGTTAATAAGGATTCAAAAGCAGCATTAGTAGGTGCGAATACTGTAAAGGGACGGGATCTGTACCGGCCGGAGTAGACAGGGTACTCACGTATGTGAAAGCTTCCTCACGTGTTAGTGCAGCCACCAATGACGAAAATCTAGGGTCTGCCGTTGCAAAAGTAACAACTGTAGGAAGTGCTATTACCGCATCTACAGTATGTACCACTCCATTTGTAAACTCATTATCTACGCCAGTTACCATTACGCTACCATTGATCTGCACGGCATCACCATCAATATTTAGATAGTGCTTGCAAGAAAACCATGCAACACTCTGTTTATCAACAGTATAATGTTAAAATCTTTACTCGAATCTTTGGGATAAAATGCGTGCTCTTTCATATAATATGCTTATTTTTAATGGGTTAAATGGTCAAGGAATTTGATATATGTCAATTTCTAGAAAAGATTCGCAATTATGAGAAA
>JBDNGW010000008.1:0-6229 GCA_041689735.1 Leeuwenhoekiella sp.
AGAAATGAGGTGAAGGCGATTTATACTGTTATCCAACTGAAAGGGGATCATGGCGCAAAAATCGTAACGCTTGAAAACGGTATCCAACGGATTGGCTTTTGGCGGTACCAGATCAATTTTCCAGCCCAGCACCATAGCCCGGACCAGCATCATTTTACCGCCTATGTAACGCGATGGCAAGCAAAGTAACGCAGTGGTTTTTTCAGGAAGTTTAAAGCGTTTTGCGGTAGCTTTCGCACTGTTTTCCATGTGCTTTTTGAGCAAGCAAATGACTTTGGGATCACCGGTAGATCCAGAGGTATTTACAAGCACATACTTTTTATCATCAAGCCAGGATACTATAAAATGCCCAACTTCTTCCTCATGTGGTTCGCCAGTTTTTATAAATGAAGAAGCTGCCTCTCGCAATTCGGCCGAATTAAAGGGTTGGCCATTTAGATGAAAATCAGGATGCAGTCTTATTGGAGCCATGATTTGTTCAGGATTAGTCTGCTGTCAATTTCTCGGGGAAATCGGTTTGGATTGGCGGTTCTACCTTACCAAAAAGTTTGCCTTTCCAGCCGGTCCATTTATAGCGATATGCTAATATAGCCAGGAAAATAGGATAGACAATGAGTACGGGAATAAGAATATCAAAACCTGCGGAAGGATTTGAAATATCCTTTAAAATGGATTCTGTCTGAAAAGCGGTCCAATCTGCTGTCACAAGTAGCGCCGCAATCAAATTGTTGCCTGCGTGAAAGCCCAGAGCAAGTTCCATGCCTTCATCCATTAAGGTCATAATTCCCAGTAAAAACCCTGTACCAATATAATAAACCATAATGATGTATCCCAATTTGGAAACCTCTGGATTAAAAAGGTGCATTCCCCCAAAAATAACAGAAGTCAAAACCAGCGGAAACCATCTATTGTTAGCCAAAATACCAAAGCCCTGCATCAAATATCCCCTAAATATATATTCTTCCAGACTTGTTTGAATGGGAATAAATACTATTGCAATAACACATAAGATCAAAAAAGGATCCAACTGAAAATTAAGCTGATAATCATCGGGGTTGAAATAATAATCAATCGCGGTTGTGCCAATAGTAAAAACGGCAATCATTCCAAAAGTAAAAAAAGCACGACCCCAATCAAATTTTCTTCTAGTGGTCGTGACATCTATCAATTTTTGACCGTGAAACTGCTTTATTACAAATAAAAAAGCAATAAATCCAAAAGCAAAAGTCACTAAAATAAGAACTAGATTTAGGTTAGAATCAAAAACATTCAAATAATCGGTCTCCGTAAATGAAGCTATCTTATTAAAGTTGTCAAGATCCCATTTTCCAGCATTACCAAAACCCACTTTTACAAGTACGGCGGCAATAAATAAAAATTGGGACACAATTGCCACTAAAGCAATAACAAGTGAACCTATCAAGTACCTCCAAAATTCATTTTGACCTTTATACGCCTGCTCTATAAACATACATTAAAATTGAAATGACCACGATGTATCAGCATCATAAAAAAGCTGGCCATAATTGATTTTAAGGGGCGAAGGTACGTTATTTGCAAACAAACTACCCGTACCCAGTCCCTGTGGTATGCTCGTGTTTTTAGTATGGGTAAACTGCGCGATCGCGTTTAGACCAATATTACTTTCTAGCGCAGAGGTGATCCACCAGCCTATATTTAATTCTTCAGCAATTGTGATCCATTCTTCGCTGCCGCGAAAACCACCAATAAAGCTTGGTTTTAGAATGATAAACTGCGGATTTATATGCAAAAGAAGCCGTTTTTTTGCTGCTTTGTTGAATATGCCTATAAGTTCTTCATCAAGCGCTATGGGGAGCGGTGACTGCTTACAAAGCCTTGCCATCTCGTCTATTTGATTTTGCCTTATGGGCTGCTCTATGGAGTGCAAATCCAAAGTTGCAAGCCGTTTTAATTTAGACATCGCATATTTGGAGTTAAAAGCACCATTCGCATCTACGCGCAAGGTGATTTCTTCGGAAGAAAACTGAGCGCGGATCCCTTTTAGCAATTCCATTTCGGCTTCAAAATCTATGGCTCCTATCTTCATTTTTATACAGCTGAAGCCAGCTTTGATTTTGTTGCTTATCTGCTCCTGCATAAAATCAGGTTCCCCCATCCAAACGAGTCCATTAATAGGGATTCCTTCTTCTCCCCGCGTAAAGACGGAAGGAAATAAAACAAATGGATCTTCTGCCTGCAGCGATAAAAAGGCCATTTCCAAGCCAAATTGAATGCTGGGAAATTCCTTTAGTTCGCGATACAGAACATCCAGTCCGCGCTCTATATTATTACAGGTCCAAGCCATTTTTTCTTCATAATCTGGACGATCGTCTATGCTAAGTCCCCTTAAAAGTCCACATTCCCCGTAACCGGTTTTATTATCATCTTTAAGTTGTATAAACCAGGTTTCCTTTTTTATCAAAACGCCCCGCGAAGTTCCGCTGGGGCGTTTAAAATCAAGAATGTACTTTTTGTATGTTGCTTTCACAATTTTCTGATATAATTACGCTGTTACTTAAATTAAGCTCCTGGTTTAGTAGTGAATTGTGTTCTGTAGATTGTATAGTGTTCTATCAATAATCTGTAGTTCTGTAAACTGTATATTGTACAATGTCCTATCGATGATAATAAGGTTTATATATTGTATAATGTCCTAGTTATGATACTCCCTACAGTATACGGTATACAGTATACAACTTTTCATAGAAAGTCATATTTCGTACTTTTAGCTTGCTAATTGTACAATGTTCTATCAATAATACTTTCTACAGTGTACACTATACACTTTACATTATACATTTCCTTACAATATACATTATACATTTTCTTACAGTATACTTTATACAATATACATAATACACCTATTTACAATATACACCTGTTTACAATATACAAATCCTTTATAGCCAGTAGCCCAAAGCAAAAAGTATCGAGAACAGGAAGGTGCTTAGTGCCACTTTCTTAAGTTCAGGATCAAGCAGTGCCGGGTTTTTGTTTGCCGCTACTTTGACTAAATGCGTTCCCATTGGAAATACTACCAGAAGCGATATGCACGCCCACAACCAGTCTGCAGTTAGTAGAAAATAGACCAAAATAGCTAAAAAACCGCCAATAATAAGCGTATAATGATACGTTTTAGACAGTTTTTCACCTAGAATAACAGCAAGGGTTTTTTTATGCACCCTCGCGTCCGGAATCCTGTCGCGCATATTATTAAGGTTAAGCACTGCTGTACTCCAAAGACCAATTGTGACCGCAGGTAAAAAAAGTAGCACATTTAAATGATGTGAAAACAGATAAAAACTACCTCCAACAGCTACAAGCCCAAAAAAACCAAACACAGAAATGTCGCCCAAGCCGCGATAACCATAAGCGCTACGTCCCACCGTATATTTTACTGCTGCTAATATGGCGCCAATTCCCAAAAGGAAAAAAACCGCCGAAATTACAAAATCATCACTGCCAAAGGCCGTATAAATCAAAGCCGTGGCAATTAAAAGCGTGATGAGAATGGTGAAAACAATACCGCGTTTAAGTTCAGCTTCGGAAAGAATGCCGCTTTGCATGGCTCGCATAGGCCCTACCCGCTCCTTGTTATCGGTGCCCTTTATGCCATCTCCGTAATCATTTGCAAAATTAGAAAGTATCTGAAAACTCAAAGTGGTAAGTAGCGCCAGCAAGCACACGCTCCATCGAAAATCGCCGGAATTATAGGCCATGGCGCTCCCGGTAATAATTCCCGAAATAGAAAGTGGCAACGTACGCAGGCGAGCGGCAGAAATCCAAGCTTTAACTTTAACCATGCTATTGTGTGAATCGTAAAAATAAGATTATCAGCAGGAATAAAAAAGGCCATGATTGCGCGTTCTGCTCGAATTTCACAATTAAATGATTATTTTCGGTGCAATCTAGGATTCAGTCAAAAAAACTAAAATATATCGAATGTACAACACTTTAAAAATATTCCTGATCGCCTCTGTTTTCGCATTTGGCGCATGTAAAACCGAAAGCGGAAAATCGGAAATGAAAATCGCGAAAAAAGTTGAAAAACCGTTCGTTTGGGCAGGTGCAAATGTGTATTTTCTATTGACCGATAGATTTAGTAACGGCGATAAAACAAACGATACCAACTTTGCCCGAGATAAGGAAACTGCTAAACTGCGCGGCTTTGAAGGAGGTGATATAAAGGGGATTACACAAAAAATAGAAGATGGCTACTTTGACGCGCTGGGCATAAATGCAATCTGGTTTTCGCCTATTGTAGAGCAGATTCACGGCGAAGTAAACGAGGGCACCGGCAGCACTTACGGTTATCATGGGTACTGGACAAAAGACTGGACGGCACTCGATCCCAACTTTGGTACCTATGAAGATTTAGAAGAACTGGTCGCTACGGCTCACGAACATAATATCCGGTTGATTATGGATGTAGTCCTTAACCATACCGGTCCGGTTACCGAGAAAGATCCTTTTTGGGGAGAAAACTGGGCGCGCCAGGAACCACCATGCACGTATGAAAATTATGAAAGTACGGTGGAATGTACGCTCGTGGCCAACTTACCCGACATCAAAACCGCTAGTGAAAAAGAAGTCGAAATTCCTCCGTTTTTAGCTGAAAAATGGAAAAAAGAAGACCGTTATGAGCAGGAAATGGCAGAACTGGATACGTTTTTTACCACTAGCGGACTCAAAAAAACGCCAAGTAATTACATTATAAAATGGGTGACCGATTATGTGCGCGACCTGGGTATTAACGCCTACCGCGTGGACACGGTAAAACATGTGAACGAAGACGTATGGACGACTCTTAAAAAAGAAGCCAAAATCGCATTTTCTGATTGGAAACAGGCAAATCCAGAAAAACCACTGGACACTACTGGATTTTTTATGCTTGGAGAAGTATATAGTCATTCCATAAATGGTGGCCGAGAGTACGATTTTGGGGATGCAACCGTAGATTACTATGCCCACGGTTTTGACAATCTTATCAATTTTCAGTTTAAATATGATGCAACGGGCGATTATGAGTCCATGTTTTCTAAATATGATTCCATTCTTCACAATGGTCTAAAAGGAAAGAGCGTGCTCAATTATGCCACTTCGCACGACGACGGTGATCCTTTTGACAAAAACCGCCAAAAACCTTATGAAACCGGAACCAAATTACTACTGACACCAGGACTTTCGCAGGTATATTATGGAGATGAAACCGCGCGAGACCTTACCATTGAAGGCACGGAAGGAGATGCCACACTACGCTCGTTTATGAACTGGGAGTCGACGGATTCTACCGCTACGCGGAATATTCTGGAACACTGGCAAAAGTTGGGCAGCTTTAGAAAAAATCATCCCGCCATTGGCGCGGGCAGGCACCAGATGATCACCCAAGAACCTTACGTGTTTTATCGCTCATATACCCAAGGCGATTATAATGATGACGTGGTTGTGGGATTGGATTTACCTGAAGGCGAAAAAACGCTTAAAACTTCAACTATTTTTCCCGAAGGAAGCAGCGTGCGAGATGCATATACCGGCATAAAAGCCGTCGTAAAAGATCAAAAAGTGACCTTTACGACCCCAAAAACGATCGTTTTACTGGAGAAAATAGAAGAGTAAATTAATCGAAAACTAGAACACTTTGGCATTTTTTAATTATCTTCATCTAAAAAATAGTATGAAAAGCAATGCACCAGATTCTGAAGTACGTGAACTCCTTAAAAAGTACGAAAAACTAAAACAAGAAGCCGAAGACCTTAAAGAAAGTGATCCCGAAAAAAGCGAGCAAAAGAAGTGGGATGCCACGCAGGTTGCAAGGGAAATTGAGAAGTCTAGGGGGTGAGTTTATTAGATTGATGAATAGGGAATGAGGGAAGTGGTATGTTCATCTGTATATTGTGGGTATCTTAAGAGCACCTAAATGGCAAAAAAGAAACAAGAGAAACTTGATGCTCTATTTTTTATAGAAACTAATACTTTTTTAGACTTCTATCGGATAAGTAGATTAAGTGTTTCTATGAAATATCTTAATGAAAGTGAAAACCGTAAAACTTATTGAAAAGTTAAGACTAGTAAAAATCACACCTTCTAAGAAGGTGGCTTTGGCTAACCCCCAAAGGGGGCGACTAGGGCAAGTGCTTTCAGTTAACCAACTTTGACGTTTCGGTAATATGCAAAAAGCAAAGTGTCAAAGAATATGCATTACAGGCAT
>JBDNGW010000009.1:0-1543 GCA_041689735.1 Leeuwenhoekiella sp.
ACCGTTTCGCCATAGGTGTAAATTCCAGAACGAACGACCTCGCCGTGCTCATCTTTTTCCACCTTTGGCTCCATAAAAGGTTTGGCTCCTCTTTTTGTGGTTTCTTCAAAAGCACTACGCGCGTCTTCCACCCAAAGTGCGATTACTTTTACCCCGTCGCCGTGTTTTACAATATGGTCGTTAATGGGCGATTTACTGCCTAATGGTGAGGTAAGTACTAAGCGGATTTTATCCTGTTTGAGCACGTAGCTTACGCAATCTTTTTGCCCTGTTTCTAAACCGCTGTACGCGTAGGATTGAAAGCCAAAAGCCGTTTTATAAAAATGCGCTGCCTGCTTGGCATTGCCCACATAAAATTCAACATAATCTGTTCCCAAAAGCGGAAGGAAATCCTGCGCGCCCTCAAATATTTTTTCCAGTCCGTAGTCTACGGATTTTAAGTCTTTATCCATGGTTTTAAATTTATTTCTTATTGACAATCATATTTTCAGTCCAAATTGTTTCAAACTGTTCGCATATAATTAGCATTTCATTATAAGGTTTTTGACCTATTTCTTTCATTTCACGGGTGTAATAATCCCAATGTACCCTTTTCCAGTATGCTAAGGATTTGTCTCCTTCTCCTTCTATTTCAGCATATTCGCGCGTGATTTTATTAAAAGGGACTTTTTCAATTTTGGACGTTTGAATTATGGCTTTTGCTTTTTTCTCCCAATTTGTTATAATGGACAAATCCCCTATTGTCGGAAAGGCATGATCGTTTGTTTCGTACCACCACATTGAAGTAGAGGTTGCTTGCTTAATATTGTTCACAACTAATTCAGCGCATTCATTTGCATCTATTTTATTATCACAAAAATGCCAAGATTGTGGTCTAGTTCTATTTCTAAATTTTGAATTCATCTGAATGAAATGTTTCCATAATTCTAATACAGAAAGATCGATTTTACAGTTCATTTTTGAGATAATGTTTCATTTCCAATAAAAAACCATTGTTTTAACTTCTATTTATTGACTTCATTATATTCAATCTTAGATATAAAAAACCCTTTGCCTACCTGCATACCGAAATGCGTTCGGTACAGGTTCTCTCCTTGAAAAAACAAGAGTAGCTTAATGACACAAAGTAACAATCTATTATTTAAGCTCCCCCTTTGGGCCTGCCTGCCGTTAAGGCAGGGGTTGGGGGGATAACCACGATTTATAATACTCTTCATCGGCAATGGGCATGGCGTCTTCGCAAACTTGTAAAGGTTTAAAAGTGTCTACCATAACCGCAAGTTCTTCGGTTTCGGTCTTGCCGATGCTGCGCTCTACAGCACCAGGGTGTGGCCCGTGCGGAATGCCGGCCGGATGCAGGGAAATGTGACCGGCCTCAATGTTATTTCTGCTCATAAAATCGCCGGCTACATAATAAAGTACTTCGTCGCTGTCTATGTTACTGTGGTTATAGGGTGCTGGGATACTTTCTGGATGGTAATCATACTTTCTTGGGCAAAACGAACAAACAACAAAAGCATCGGTCTCAAAAGTCTGGTGTACC
>JBDNGW010000010.1:0-1901 GCA_041689735.1 Leeuwenhoekiella sp.
GCGCATTAACTTCGTTAAAAAGCCTCGCTTTAGCTAAGGCTATAGCTGCGTTTTTTGCCCCTGCCTTTGCCGGCAGGCAGGTCGTTACTGAACAAAATAACATCGCCAATTCTGTACATTTTATTTCTGAACAAAGCCTTAGTTTTACTGCCCCGTCCCGCTTTTTGTGTTGCGTGATGTTTTGGTGATGCCTCAATGGTAAAATAGCCCTCGTCCATCTCGATCATACCTTCAAAGGTGTAACGGTCATCCCGCTGCCCCATTGCACTGCGCAGTTTATGAACCATTGCCCATACTGCCTCATAACGTTTCATGCCAAGTTGACGTTGTATCTCCTTGCTGGAAAACCCTTTTTTGGTTGTACTGAGCAACAATATAGTCTTGTACCAGTAAAATTCCTATAAACGGAAAGCATGACCTTAGGCACTGCATTTGTATGGGACTTTTCTTTTTTCAATGTATCTTTAAGATAAAAGTTAAGGTAGGTTATTGAGCAAACTGCAGTGATCAAAATACCCGTCCAGTGCACAAAATACGTAAACAAAGAAGTATAGAAATGGAGAAAAAGGGAAACCGGGGTACCTATCATGACGCTCACGGAGATCATCCATCGCTGTTTTATGGCATATAACGGAGATAAAACCAGCAATAAAAAGCCTATAAAAAAAGCATAGGCACAGGTAATAAGTATAAATGAAAAAGGGTAGAGCGGCAGCACCATATTAAACAATGAAATAAACGTAAAAATAGCAAGCATGGTCTTTACCCCATTTTTAATAATCTCAATGATGGATTTTCTGGCCATGGCGTAATCTTTATTGTACCAATAAAAGGACACTTGTTTGCCCACAACCTGAACGAAACCCCCAGTAACCACAAAACCTATAATTACACCCAGAACCACGGCGGTGGATTGCAGGTTATTGAATTTAGAAAATGTCCATAATGAAAAACCAAAAAGCACTATGGCTACCACTTGAAGGAAAACCGGAAATAAATGTACAAGGCCAGCGAGGTAATCATACAAAAAGCGTTTACTGTTTTTAGCCGTTATATAGTCCGTAAGGGCAAGCTTTCGGCGGTTTTTGAATTCGGCGATCCGCTGCTTATTGTTCTTTAAATTAGCAAAAGCTTTAAAATCAAGGCTTTTATATATATACCGGGACAGGTCAAAAATATCGTCAAACCCATAATCTTCCTTTACATCTACATCCCGTATACCAAAAGATTCTATAGACGCCGCAACGACGTTCACATTTATAGGTTTCCCATTGCGCTCCTTTACGGACACTATGAGTTTTGCGACTGCTTTGAGATGCTGGGTTGTCAATTTATACGACTGCCTTATCTAGTTCATATTCCGTTATATCCGAACCATATTTTACCGTTTCATAAACTTCCTCATACTGTTTGATGAATTTATCTATGGTAAAATTGTCAAGCACACGCTTTCTCGCATTCTGGCTCATAAATTTCCTTAAGTCTTCACAGTTTAGAAGTTCAATAACACGGCGGCCTATTTCTTCGGCATCTTTCGGTTTACAGGAATAGCCGCAACCATTGCCCAGCGCCTCGTTAACGCCGCCAACATCTGTAGCAACTAAGAGAATGCCACAGATCATAGATTCTAATACGGTATATGGGAATCCTTCTGAAATAGAGGTTAAAATAGAAATATCGCCTTCTGGAAAAATATTATGCGCATCTGATCGTGGCCCCATGAATTTGAAATTATCCTGAAGTTCAAGTTCGCTGATCAATTGCAAGCATTCTTCCGTATATTCCGGCACCGCCTGGTCATCGCCATATACGAGGTACTGCACGGTCGGAATCGCTTTTTTGACCACTGCACAGGAGTTTATCATCGTAATAACATCTTCGAGGTCAAAAATCCTTGCAGC
>JBDNGW010000011.1:0-4613 GCA_041689735.1 Leeuwenhoekiella sp.
ATTAACGTGTAACTATTTTTATCTGTATTTATCATAATTTGATATTTTTTAAGCAGTTTTAAGTTTCAAACGCTTCATACGATGTTTAATATTCGCCTGTATTACATAATGATCTATTGTAGGCGCGAAGACGTTCATTAACAAGATCGCAAGAAAAACACCCTCTGGATACGCTGGGTTGAACACACGAATCATAATTGCGAATAACCCTATCAAGAATCCGTACCAGTATTTCCCTTTGTTGGTCTGCGAGCCAGAAACTGGATCTGTGGCCATATACGTGATGCCAAAAGCAATGCCGCCAACAATCAAATGTTTCCAAAAAGGCGTGCTCATCAAGCCATAAAACTTACTGCTTTCGGTAATCCAGCCCTGATCAACGACACCATTGAATATCAAGCCCATTACCACGGCTCCCACAATTGCGCTGAAAATAATCCTCCAACTTGCAGTTTTAGTAAACATCAGGAATAAAGCTCCCAGTACAATGAGAAATGTAGAGGTTTCCCCCACAGAACCCGGAATAAACCCGAAGAACATATCAAAGGTATTATAAATAGGTTCTCCATTTGCCGCATATACTCCAAAAATTGTTTCCCCAGAAATAGCATCGGGTGTACCGGCCAATTTTACTGCATCATGCACCCATACCTTATCACCACTCATCCAAGTGGGATAAGCAAAAAACAGGAATGCGCGAATGGTCAATGCCGGGTTTAAAATGTTCATACCTGTACCACCAAAAACCTCTTTACCTATGATCACACCAAAAATAACCGCAACAGCAAGCATCCATAATGGAATATCTATGGGCACAATCAGGGGTACAAGCATACCCGTAACCAAATATCCTTCTTCTACCTCATGACCTTTAATAACAGCAAAAACAAACTCTACACCAAGTCCAACGCCGTAAGAGACAATAACCAGAGGTAGAACCGTCCATGCGCCTATTACAAAATTATCCCATGTTATGAAGTTCCCCAAAAGACTGGGTTCAGTGATAATACCATTCGCGGCATCTACAGCCGCATGATATTGATAACCCGCATTGAATATTCCCCAGATCAATACTGGCACCAGTGCAAGTATCACCGTATTCATCGTTCGTTTAAGATCATCTACCGCCCTAATGTGAGACCCATTTTTGGTCGTCTCATTGGGAGTGTATAAAAACGTGTGCAGCGCGTTAAATGCAGGCGCCATTTTTTTGCCTTTATATTCCTCTTTAAAGGAATTCATTTTTTCTTTAAATCCCATATCTATTTTATCCTATTTCTTTTTGCATTAGATCCAGCCCTTTGCGAATAATCGCCTGGTGGGGCTGTTTTGAAATACATATAAACTCAGTAAGCGCAAAATCTTCCGGAGCAACTTCATACATTCCCATTTGCTCCATGGCGTCAAGATCTTCTACCATACAGGCCTTTAAGAGCTGTAATGGGAAAATATCCAGGGGAAAAACCTCTTCATAACTACCGGTGACCACAAACGCACGATGCTCACCGTTAGTATTTGTATCAAGATCATACTTTTTGTTCGGCATTAACCAAGAAAAAGTCAACGCACGTGTAGGGGATATTTTGTTGAAAACCGGTTTGTTCCAACCAAAAAACTCATAATCGTCCCCTTCAGGAATGGCCACAAATTCGTTATGATAAAAACCTAGATTTCCGTCTGGCGCCACACGCTCTCCCGTAAGTACGTTACCCGAAATCAAACGTGCCTTTTCATCCTTAAGACCCGCATCATATAAAAAAGTAGAAACCTCTGCACCTATTTTTGTTCGGTAATATTGAGGCTTTTCTATACAAGAACCCGACACCGAAATGACGCGCTCTGGGTTAAATTTCCCAGTTAAAAGGTGTTCCCCTATTATCACCAGGTCTGCCGCATTTATCGTCCATACCGTTTCCCCTTTATTCACCGGTTTCAGCATATTAATCTGTGTACCCACGTTTCCTGAAGGATGCGGACCAGAAACACCATGCAAAACAATATCATTAAGTTCTGAAAATATGGAAGGTTCACCTTTATGAACTCCTACATGTACAGAACCTTCGGTAAGCTTACTCAAGGCACTAACTGTAGCCTGTAGTTCAGCTTTTTTACCTTCCAAAACGATTTCAAGGTCTGGCGCCAATGGGCCGCTATTATAACCAGATATAAAAATATCACGGGGATCCTCATCGGTATCAGCCACTATATCATAGGGACGCTGCTTGATCAATGGCCAAAGACCCGAAGAAAGCAACCGTGTTTTAATGTTTTCGGCACTGGAGGTGGCTGGATCCATTTTACCATAATCGGCATAGGTATCCTTTCCATCAGACTCAATTATAATATCAGTGATCACACGTTTTGCCCCACGTCGTATTTCTTTGAGAACACCACTTACAGGTGCCACAAATTGTATGGATCGATCCGTCTTCGAATAAAAAATAGGGTCGCCAGCATTAAAGGTGGCACCTTCCTTAATCATCATTTTTGGAGTAATAAGATGAAAATCAGAAGGTTTGATCGTATATGTTCTTGACTTTGTAGCATTTTTCACCGTCTTATCGGCTTCACCCACTAACTTGATGTCAAGACCTTTTTTGATCTTAATGTCTTTTGACATAGAAAAAATATGTTAATTTTTTGTTCAACCAATCCTATATTTAAGAAATGTAAATTTAGTTTTGGGTTGGCAAATTTACAAATTCTAGACAGTTAACACACATTTTAGGACTAGAAAAAATGTTAAACAGAGGTATTAAATTTTAGTTAAAACACTATAAATTGGCCCAGCTCATTTACGAAAACATTGTAGTTTGTCCTTGCGCTAATTTCCCTACCTTTAAAGACCATTTATCCACCCAATGAAGATACAAATACTGTTCCCTTTTTTCATGCTTTTTACCATTATTTCTTCGGCGCAAGTTGAAGTGGAAATACCTGCCCCACCTTATATAAAAACCGTACAATTTAGAGGAGAAACGCCTCTCAGTCAGTTGCCGCTTATACGTCTGGGAGAAAATCTTCGAATCAGTTTTGATGATATTATAGGGGACGAGGCAGATTATTATTATACAGTAGAACATTATAATGTGGACTGGACGCCCAGCGTACTTGCAAAAACGGAGTATATGGACGGTTTTGATAATATTCGCATTTTTAAATATACCAACTCACTCGCCACCCTTCAGAATTACACGCACTACGAACTCAATATCCCCAATAAAAACACCCGCGCACTCACAAAATCGGGCAATTATATGCTGAAAATCCGTAATAGCGATAAGGAGATCATTTTTTCTCGCAAATTTATGATCTACGACCCACAGGTTAGCGTAGGCGTTGAAATACTGCGTACACGTAATCTAAAATTCGTAGAAGAAAAACAAGTCGTTAACTTTAGGGTCGATTCTGGCGATGAACCACTTATCAATCCAGAAAAGAATGTATATCCTTTACTTATACAGAACAACAATTTACAAGAAACCATTGGTGGGCTGCCGCCACAATATTACATTGGCAATGTCTTGCAGTACCGCTATGATAAGGAAGCGTCCTTTTTTGCCGGCAACGAGTTTCTAGCTTTTGAAAACAAAGATGTACGCGCGGCTACAAACAAGGTTCAATATATAGAACTGATTAAACTATACCATAATTATCTTTATGTAGACCCTACACGCGCAGATCAAGTCTACACCTATAATCCAGATATAAATGGAAATTTTGTAATACTTACCCTGCAAGGCACCAATCCCGATACAGAGGCAGATTATGCGTGGATTCATTTTGGCGTGAAACACGAGCAGCTACCGCCCGGCCAAGAGGTTTATATTCAAGGAAATTTCAACAATTATGTGATTGAAGATGCAGTGAAGATGACCTATAATGCCGAAGCTGGTATTTATGAGCTCCCGCTACTTCTTAAACAGGGCTACTACGATTATAATTATATTGTTGCTGAAAATGGGAATGCCCTGCCATGGAATCCCGTTAGCGGCGATTTCTGGCAGACCGAAAATGAATATGATGTACTCATTTATTACCGCGCTCCAGGCGGGCGTTATGATGAACTCATAGGTGTGGGCCATGCGCTTTCCACTTCTATTTCCAGTGTGAGGAGGGATTAAGGAAATGGATTAAAATTAGTAGAGGTCTGCGGAATCTTTTATTTCTGTTTAAAAACGGCTAATTGTGCTCTAAGAAGGTCTTTTTAGCTGAGTAGTTGTAGACCAGACACTCTCCGCCTCTATTTCCAGTGTAAACCGGAATTAAAGGAATGGATTATATTCAATAGAGTTTTGAAGTCTTCCTTGTTTCTATTTAAAAACGCTCTATTTGGCTCTAAAACGGTCTTTTCAGCTGAAAAATAGACTTTTCTGCTCCTGTTTTCCGTATTAATTTAAGCAGGTTGCGATCTCTCGTCACTGTTGTAGAATCACTTCTGTCGAGATTACACGGCGGTTTATTACTGCTGATTTGTCCTTTTTCTATATAGAAAACACGCTTTCCTTCTCTATTTCCAATTTAAGGCAGAATTACAAAGAATGGATTATATTCAGTAGAGTTGTTGTCTTCCTTGTTTCTTTTGAAAAACGCTCAATTTAGCTCTAAAACGG
>JBDNGW010000012.1:0-5781 GCA_041689735.1 Leeuwenhoekiella sp.
ATGGGCACAATACTTTTAAAGCTTTAGCGAAGAAACAGGACATAGAACACCATATTTTGAATGCCAGTAAAAACGAAAGGGTAAAAGGGGACTATCACATACAGCATATCAATAGTTTACATGGTAGGATGAAAAGCTTTTGTAACCATCAGCTAAGGGGTGTGTCAACTAAATACCTACAGAAATATTAGAATTGGCAAAAGATCAAAGATGAATTTACAGACTCAGCACAATGGATCAAAACTATACTGAGCAGGTCATTACAAAGGTCTGATGCCCTAAATATTTATAAAAATATTGAAAATGATTATGTTAACATATATGCATCATCGCAATTATTTAGTTGAGCCTCTTTATTGAAGCAATTATCCATTCATTGAACTGCTTATTGTTCATTGATAATTGATAATTGCTTATTGTTCCTTATCAAAAAACCTTTCATGGGTCTCGGTAATCGCACGTTCGTTTTTTTTATCAATCCACGCTTGACCTTTACGCTTTCGCATATAGTTATCAAAGTGCCGCATGATAAAGACATTGTAAACGGCTTGTAAAAGATGTTTCGGTTTTCGAGGTAACGCGCGCAAACTCATACTAAAACCGGGAGTCAAATATTTCATATAATGCCAATATCCTTCGGGCATGTAGAGTGTTTCACCGTGCTTTAAATGGGTGATAAAACCTTCGGCGTCTTGAAGTACCGGGAATTTCTTGTAATCTGGGTTATCAAAGTCAATATCCTCTCTGGTAATCAAGGAATGCGGTACTTTGTAGAGCTTTGCTGTCTGATCTGGCGGAAAAAGAATACACTGTTTTTCCCCATTAAAATGGATATGTAAAATATTTGCCCAGTCTATATCGTGGTGCATAAAAACCTTGCTGTTATCCCCGCCAAAAAACACCATAGGAATCTGTTTGAGCAGGTGCAAACCAATTTTGGGAAATTTAAAATCTGCCTTTAAAGAAGGCACATCCTTCATTATATTATAGAGGAAAATACGGTAATTGGTAGGTTCTTTCCGGAGCAGATCGATATATTCTGCCATTTTCATTTTGGCATGTGCCTGATTAAAACCGTCTTTGTGAGTCACCGGGCGATCATCGTACAGGGGCACGGTCTTATCGCCGGCAATTTCCTTGATATAATCCAAATCCCACTTGGCATAAGCAGGCCAGTCATCAATGAGATGTTCGATCACCACGGGCTTTTGAGGCTTTAGGTAATCTCTGACAAAATCAGATTTGGTAATACTTTTTACCCTATGTATTTCAGCGAGCTTCAATTATAAAAAAAATTAAAATTAAGCCTTGGATTGTGCCTGTGACTTCGACTTGGCCTTTGCCTCTTCATTGCGCGGAATATTGTGTCCAGGGCGTGACCATTTTGGCTTTTCGCCCAGCGGAGCATGCTTTGATTCCGTTGCTTCCACGGTTTGTGGTTGTTCTTTTTTCTCAAAGGCGCGCTGCGGGTTCAACCCCAGCATTTTGAACATTTCCATATCCTCGGTCACATCGGGGTTTGGTGTGGTAAGCAATTTATCGCCGGCAAAAATGGAATTGGCTCCGGCAAAAAAGCACATCGCCTGCCCTTCCCTGCTCATCTTCGTACGGCCTGCACTCAGTCGCACTTGCGTTTCAGGCATTATAATGCGCGTGGTGGCCACCATACGCACCATTTCCCAGATTGAAATGGGTTCGATCTCTTCCATCGGTGTTCCCGGAACGGCAACAAGTGCGTTTATGGGAACACTTTCCGGCTGTGGATCTAGCGTTGCAAGCGCCACGAGCATACCGGCGCGGTCTTCCAACTTTTCACCCATGCCTATGATCCCACCGCTACAAACGGTCACATTGGTCTTGCGCACATTGCCAATGGTATCCAGCCGATCCTGAAAAGCGCGTGTGGAAATCACATCTTTGTAATAATCCTCTGAGGTATCGAGGTTGTGATTATAGGCATATAGACCGGCTTCGGCAAGGCGCTGTGCCTGGTTTTCGGTGATCATTCCCAGGGTGCAGCAAACTTCCATCTCCATTTTGTTTATGGTGCGCACCATTTCCAGCACTTGGTCAAATTCTTTTCCATCCTTGACATTTCGCCAGGCCGCTCCCATACAAAACCGTGAACTACCAGCTGCTTTTGCCCGAAGCGCCTGTGCTTTTACCTGTTGAACGCCCATGAGGTCATTGCCTTCAATACTAGTGTTATAACGCGCCGCTTGTGGGCAATACCCACAATCTTCAGGGCAGCCGCCGGTTTTTATGGATAGCAAAGTAGAAACCTGTACCGTATTGGGATCGTGGCTTTTACGATGTACGGTTGCCGCTTCATAAAGCAGTTCCATCAAGGGTTTATTGTAAATTTCCAGGATTTCCTCCCGGCTCCAGTCATGTCTCATAAAATAGGATTGATACGTTCAAAAGTACTAAATATGTTGTTATTAACGGTATTTTATCTCCAAAAACGCACTTTATAGCTTTAAATTCACTTTCATCGCCCAGCATCGTTCCCGGCGTGTGCATTACCACAGCATCCACTCTACCCCCAAAACCATCCACAATAGCCATTCTCATCGATTTCTGAAAGCATTGCGCTTCCGCGGAAATAGAGACCGCATGTTTCAGTTTTTCGGTTGCATAACCCACTCCGGCAACGTAGGCCAGGGCATTTTCCTTTTCGCCCACTTCCAAGCAAACCGAAGCTGAACCTTCACCGAGAACCATCGTGTTTTCGGTCTTCTTTAGGTCTAAAGCCCGACAGGGATAATCACATTCCGCACTGGCGCGACTATAGGTTTTCAGCGCCTTCATCTGGGCGAGGGTAAACGGAGTGAGTGCGGCCTCGCTCCCACCTACGAGAAATTTATCGCACATGCCAGCTTGTAACCAGGCCACGCCGTTCAATAAAGCATGCAGCGCGGTAGAACAGGTAATGGAATGGGAGATTTCGGGCCCATTGTTCTGCAGGTCTTGCGCCACCCAAGAGGAAATATTGCCCAGCGTAGTCGTGGGCGAAGCCAGTGTGCTTATCTTATTTTCTTCCGCGAAAGCGGAATAATATTTTTCAAAAAGTTGAGTCGCCCCACGCGACGAACCAATGTTGATTCCAAAATCTGATCCCCTCGCCCAACCAGCCTGCTGTGCCGCTTCCCTTGCCGTGTAGATTGCGTAAAGAACGCTGGGATCTAGCGCGTTATAATTACGCTCCGATTTTTGCAGGTTTTTGATCGATTCCTGAATATTTTCGGGCAATTTTCCCACCCAGGTTTTGAGTTTTTGATCGAAGGTAAGATGGTGATTTGGCTTTTCGTATCCTAAATTAAGTAAAGACGGGTCCCGTTTTAAAAACGGGACAGGCCGCGTTTCACAAGGCGATTTACCCATGGCGGAAATCGAAGAAAGACCAGTAATGGCAATGGGTTGTTTCACTTAAAAGGATTTTTGGTGCAAAAATAGGGTTTCAGTGCGGAGAAATAGAACACTCAACTGCTTAAAACCTGCAAGGTGCCGTCCTGCGTGTAACTGACCTGCAAGGTATTTCCGCTTTTCCAGCGGATTCCTTGTAGGTCTTATCAAGTTGGGAAAAACGACCTGCAACACCCTGTGCTTAGCTTGTCGAAGTTGTTACCAAGGGACGGAATCTCCCTGAGATCAGTAATGGCAATGGATTGTTTCACTTTTGGGAATTTTTGATGTAAAAATAGGGTTTCAGTGCGGAGAAATAGAACACTCAACTGCTTAAAACCTGCAAGGTGTTATCTTACGTGTAACCGACCTGCAAGGTATTTCCGCTTTTTCAGCGGATTCCTTGTAGGTCTTGTCAAGTTGGGAAAAACGACCTGCAAGGAACTGTGCTTAGATTGTCAAAGTTTGTTACCGAGGGACGGGGCCTCCCTGTAGGTATTTATCAGAAGCTAAGGACGATAATGGTAAAACTTTTTGGATCATTAAAGGAATTAAAATCAACAAAGAAATAAAAGACAAGACATGTTTATACCTACAAGGAGCTCCGCCGAAAAAAGCGGAGAACACCTTGCAGGATAACTGACGATCTGCCTGATAATCTCAGCTTAGTATCTAATCAGCAAACCTTTCATGCACATGAAATCGCATATTTTGTGCACGTTATTAAAACGTGCACACGATATTCAGGATCGTTGTGCATGAACAAGTTTTAAAACCGCTCTAGCACTTTTTTTATAACATCATAAATCTTTTCCATCTGGTTTTTCGTGGTTATAAAAGGTGCCAGAATATAAATGGTCTCTCCCAACGGACGCAGAAAAACACCTTCTTTCATACAAAAATCGAATATTTTATAGCGTAAATCCCCGTAGCGTTCCATGGTGATATTCAGATCTAAGGCAAATATAACGCCCTGTTGCCGAGTAGAACGCACTTTTGGATGCTCCTTAATTTCTAAGGCAAACTCCCGATGCCAAGCTTCGATTTCTTTGATATTCTGCTGAATTTCATCAGACTGTAATAACTCAATCCCAGCAATGGCGGTGGCGCAAGCAATGGGATTTGCTGAATAGGTATGCGCGTGAAACAGCCCTTTGCTTATGTCATCATCATAAAACGCGTCAAAAATATCCTGCGTGCAGGTCGTAATCCCCATAGGAACTAGGCCCGCGGTAAGCGCTTTGGACAGACAAATCACGTCGGGTTTTGTTTCTATATGATCTGAAGCAAAAAAACTTCCGGTCTTTCCAAAACCGGTCATGACCTCATCGGCAATGGTAATAATGTTGAGCTTTTGGCATTTCTTTAAAACCGGTTCGAGATGAACGGCGTCATACATTTTCATCCCTGCTGCACCTTGCACCAAAGGTTCGTAGATAAAACCAGCCAGTGGACTTTCCGCATGAAAAGCATCGATTTCCCGCAGTATTTCCGATTCGTTTTCGCCGTTGGGTAAAGGGATGCGCTTTACATCAATAAAAAATTCTTCGAACGGGCCATTATAGACCGAGAGTCCGCTCACTGACATTGCGCCCAGCGTATCACCGTGAAAACCATTTTCAAAAGCGAGCATGGTCTTGCGATTGTTCCTTTTGTTGTGGTGGTATTGCAACGCCATTTTGATACCAATCTCAGTTGCCGTGGAACCGTTGTCATTAAACATCAGTTTCGCCTGATTTTTGGGCAAAATGGCCATTAATTTCTCCGAAAGTTCCACCGCTGGCTCATGCGTAAAACCACTGAAAATGATCTGATCGAGCTGCTGCATCTGTTTGTGCGCGCGCTCAATGATAAAATTATTGCAATGTCCGTACATCGCCGTGTACCACGAGGAAACCGCGTCTATATACTCCTTCCCATTTTCACCATACAGCACCGCGCCCTTGGCCTTCACAATCGGCATCGCATACGGATGCACTTTATGCTGTGTAAGCGGATGCCAGATGTGCGCGCTGTCCCGCTGCTGGAGATTGTTGGATTTCGGCATTCTATTGTTTATTGGTATTGATATTATTGGTATTGGTATTGCTATTATTATTCTGTACGGTATTCACGCTTAAACTCCTCACTGAAAACTGAATACTGCCCACTGATATTAGTTTTATTCTGCACGTTAAACACGCTTTAACTGCTCACTGAAAACTGAGACTGCCAACTGGATACTGTCAACCGAAAACTGCTCACTGAGACTGCTCACTGAAAACTGAAAACCGTTGCATACTCCTTAACCACCATTTTGTCAAAAAAGGGTTCTTCATCAATACGCCCAAGGATTTTTACATCGCTCATTTTGGCGATAATGCTTTCTGTGGAAGG
>JBDNGW010000013.1:0-5565 GCA_041689735.1 Leeuwenhoekiella sp.
AATCAATAATCCCTGTTTAGAATTTTGGATTTTACTTCATTTTGAAAGTACGGCAAAATCTTTCAACAGTTGTGAAAGTGTCACTAAACAACTGAAAACACATTTACCAGACTATAAAAAGACGCAGAAGTATTACACTAAACAAAATCAAGATATATATTTAAAACTAAAGCCTTTTTTAGAAATTGCAATCAGTAATTCCAAAAAAGTTGATAGTTTTAATTTTAACATTGGCAGTGTTGGAGTTAGTAAAATGCACTTAATTTTTGATACAGGTTTGATCGAAGCCGTTTTGAGAAAATGAAATTTCATACTATTATAAATGGTTTGGAAAATCAATAAACTTCAAAGGTGTTTCCAGAAAAACCAATAAAATTCGAAATGGGACTTTTCTAGAATATAATTGAATTTCAGTAAATATTTTCAATCCCCAGTCTCTTCCATAGAATGATACACATTCTGTACATCATCATCTTCCTCTAGTTTTTCCAGCAGTTTTTCTACATCTTTGGCGTCCGCTTCGGAAAGTGGTTTGGTAACTTGTGGAATACGTTCAAAACCCGAGGAAAGGATTTCGATATCCTTTTCTTCCAGCGCATGTTGTATCGCGCCAAAACTTCCAAACGGACCGTAGATCAAGATTCCGTCCTCATCTTCAAAAACCTCTTCGGCGCCATAGTCTATAAATTCGAGTTCTACTTCTTCGGGATCAAGGCCTTCGGCAGCAATCCGGAAATTACAGGTATGATCAAACATAAATTCCACCGAACCTGAAGTGCCCAGATTGCCGTCGCATTTATTAAAGTAGGAGCGTATATTTGCGACCGTTCGGTTATTATTGTCGGTCGCGGTTTCTATTAATATCGCGATTCCGTGCGGAGCGTAACCTTCAAAAAGCACTTCCTTATAATCGCCCAGGTTCTTGTCGCTGGCACGTTTTATGGCGCGTTCTATATTATCCTTTGGCATGTTAACGCTCTTCGCGTTCTGTATGACCGCGCGCAGGCGGGAGTTTGCATCAGGCTCGGGACCGCCTTCTTTTACCGCCATAACAATATCTTTGCCTATGCGGGTAAAGGCTTTGGACATCGCGCTCCAGCGTTTCATTTTTCGTGCTTTCCTAAATTCAAATGCTCTTCCCATGAATAGATTTATTTGCTCACAAATTTAATTAAAACGAGCATTAAGAAAAAACGTTTTTTAACGGACTTCAAAAATGCCAAAAATCGTCATTTTTAGGTCAAAATCGACTAAAAATGACGGTTTTTGGCGTTGGCTTTACATTCTCTTTGGGGAGGTCGGAATTGTATTTTCACAATTCCGGGTGGGGAATTTTAGCCATTTATGATTTTTTCAATCGCATGGGCAAGTTTAAAATCCTTTTCGGTAACGCCGCCAGCATCATGCGTAGAAAGTGCAATCAATAATTCGTTATAGGTATTCGTCCATTCCGGATGGTGCTGCTGATTTTCTGCTTCGAAGGCGATACGGGTCATGGTTGCAAATGTTTCTTTAAAATCTTCAAACTCCAGCGAAGTATGAATCGCATTATCCTCATATTCCCAGCCCTCCAGCTTTTCTAGGCGCTCGCTTATTGTATTATCATCTAACTTTTTCATGGTTGTGGTTTTTGTTTTTCTAAATATAGAATGCGTTAAAGGGATTGCAAACCATTTAAGCCAAGATTAACGTCTAATTGTAAATGCGTGGTTTTTTTACTGCTTTTTGAGCGTAAAAATGACCAGAACCGCAGCATTTTTGATTTCGTTGGTTTGCCTTGCCAAAACCGTATCTTCGCGGTAAATTTTAGATTCATGAATAACACCGAAATACGCAACCTGCAACCTAAGGAAGTCTGGAATAAATTTGCCGATCTCAACGCCGTACCGCGCGCTTCAAAAAAGGAAGGGCAGGTAATCGCATTTATAAAAAATTTTGGCGAAAAGCTGCATTTGGAAACGCAAGTGGACGCCGTGGGCAACGTGATTATAAAGAAACCTGCCACTACGGGCATGGAAAACAGAAAACCTATTGTCATGCAATCCCATCTGGATATGGTACACCAGAAGAATAATGAAACCAAATTTGATTTCGCCACTCAGGGAATACAAATGAAAATTGAAGGGGATTGGGTTAAAGCCAATGGGACAACTTTAGGTGCAGATAATGGTCTTGGCGTCGCCACCATTATGGTGATCTTGGAAAGTGATAGCATCGCACACCCCTCGCTGGAAGCACTGTTTACCATAGACGAAGAAACCGGGATGACCGGTGCAAAAGGCCTTAAAAGTGGAGTTCTTGACGGTGATATTCTGCTAAATTTGGATACCGAAGAAGACGATGAGATAGGAGTGGGATGTGCCGGCGGCGTTGATATCACGACCAAAAGGACGTATAATGAGGAAAAAGTACAGGAGAATAAAACCGCATACCTTATTAAAGTAAATGGACTGACCGGCGGCCATTCAGGTATGGAAATTCATAAAGGGCTGGGCAATGCCAATAAACTGATGAACCGTCTATTACTGAATGCGTCTGAAAATTATGGACTGCAGCTTGCAAAGTTGGAAGGTGGTGGCCTGCGGAATGCCATTCCGCGCGAAAGTGAAGCGCTGGTCGTAGTTGATAAAACAAAGACCGAAGCTTTTGAACGGCACATAAAAGATTTAACAGAAGCGATCAAAGCCGAATATGAAAAACTGGATCCAGATCTTTCCATAAGCGTATCCCCGGTCGAAAATCCAGAAAAGGTGATGCCGGTAGAAGTTCAAAAACAGTTTGTCAGCGCCATCCAGACCGCATGGAACGGTGTTTACCGCATGAGCCCAGATATTCCCGGACTTGTGGAAACCTCAAACAATGTGGCGCGCATTGAAGTTAAAGACGGAAATATTGAAGTGCTTTGTCTTACCCGTTCTTCGGTGGAATCTTCAAGAATAGATCTTTCAAATACATTGCAGGCTTCCTTTGAACTTATGGGCTGTACGGTGGAATTTTCGGGTGAATATCCGGGTTGGAAACCGAATATGGACAGTGCCATTCTTAAGGTTTTGGTCGATAAATATAAAAAACTGAACAACGAAGAACCAGAAGTTGCCGCCTGCCACGCCGGACTAGAATGCGGTATTCTGGGACAGAATTATCCGGAAATGGACATGATTTCCTTCGGCCCCACTATCCGCGGCGCACATTCCCCTGATGAGCGCGCTAGTATTTCTTCCGTAAAAAAATTCTGGGAGTTTGTTTTAGAGGTTTTAAAGGACATTCCGGTGCGGCAGTAAGCAGTTTTCTGTAGTAGTTTTCAGTTGCAGTGGGCAGTTTTCAGTAGCAGTGAGCAGTATTAAGTAGATAGTAAAGCAGTAATAAGTACTGAGTATATTGTAAACTGTAGATTGTATTGTTCAGACTGAAAAAAGAGAGGTTCAGAGTTCAGAGTTAAGAATGATACCGAAATGTCACTTCGAGTGCGCGACGGTAGGAGCGTGTACCTGCCTGCCGGGAGGCAGGTCGAGAAGGCTTTCAATAATTAGTATAGAGTATATTGTAAGATGTAGATTGTATTTTGTACTATGGAGAATGAAAAAAGAGAAGAGAGAGAAAAGAAAAGTTCAGAGTTCAGAGTTCAGAATGATACCGAAAAGTCACTTCGAGTGCGCGACGATAGGAGCGTGTACCTGCCTGCCGGGAGGCAGGTCGAGAAGATTTTTGAGTTAGCAACTTGTTTTTTTTAATCTCTATTGGGTTTAATTCTCCGAGGCTTGCCTCGCGTTTTTGAGGAAAGTTTGAAAACGGATGGTTTTCATCAATCAAAAAAAAATTCCTCTAAATGCCTCGTGGGCTTGCCCCGAGGATTATTTACTCTAAAATTAATCAGCTCGTAACTTTTCAAAAATTCATAATTCATAATTCAAAATCCCCCCAAACCCGAAACCTTAAACCAATTTAACCTTGCCCCCCATGGAAGAGAACTTTGATAATTTTAAAATATCCAAACAGCTGCATTATGCGATTGATGATCTGGGTTTCAAGAAACCTACCCAGATTCAGCAGGAAGCGTTTCCGGTGATCCGGTCTGGTAAGGATGTGGTGGGTATCGCGCAGACGGGAACGGGTAAGACCTTTGCGTACATGCTGCCTTTGCTTGAGAGTTTGGAGTTCTCGAAACAGGAGAATCCACGTATTTTGATCCTAGTTCCCACGCGCGAATTGGTATTGCAGTTGGTCGAGAATAGCACTGATTTTGCCAAGTATATGAGCGTGCGGGTAACCGGCGTTTATGGCGGGGTCAATATCAATAGGCAGCGGGAAGCGGTTGCCCAGGGGCTGGATATTTTAGTAGGAACGCCCGGCCGTTTAAACGATTTGATCCTGAGCCGTACGGTGCAGTTGAAAGCCATTAAACATTTGGTGATCGATGAGGTGGACGTTATGCTTGATCTGGGTTTTAGGCACCAACTGACGAACATTCTGGATATGCTTCCGCAGCGGCGGCAAAACATTCTTTTTTCGGCGACGATGACCGATGATGTTTCGGAGCTTATGGAAGTCTTTTTTACCGCACCAGAGCGTATAACGGTCGCCATGAGCGGTACGCCGCTTGATACCATTGACCAGCAAGCCTATGCGGTGCCCAATTTCTATACAAAGGCCAACCTGATCGCTCATTTATTAGAGACTGAAAAAAGCTATGTAAAAGTGCTCATTTTTGTTTCGAATAAAAAAAGTGTGGAACGCTTGCATAAGGCATTATTGGAAAAAAGCGTTCGACAAATAGACGTTATCCACTCCAATAAGAGTCAGAATTACCGCATGCAGGCCATAAAATATTTTGAGGAAGGAAAAACAAAAATCCTTATAGCGACAGATGTAATGGCCCGCGGGGTCGATCTGGATGAGGTGAGCCACGTCATCAACTTTGACGTGCCCAACTTCCCAGAGAATTACATGCACCGTATTGGCCGCACCGGTAGAGCAGAAAAACAAGGCCGCTCGTTGCTCTTTTTTACGCCTAAAGAACAAGAAGCCAAAGAAGCGATAGAGGAACTGATGCAAGCAAAGATTGAAGTGAACGAACTTCCCGAAGCTGTTGAATTCTCCACCCGTCTTGCGCCGGAAGAACGTCCCGAGATCAACGAGATTAATAACCCGCACAAAAATAATGTGGAAAAGGGCGCGAGTTTTCATGAGAAAAATGAAAAAAACAGTAAAACCAATCAAGGTGGTTCCTACAGAAGGGAAATTGCTAAGAAGTACAAAAAGGCAAAAACACGTGGTGATAAAAATTATAACCGTAGGAATAAGAAGTAATATTTAATCGCCAAATGATGTCGTTCATCCCATTTCCGGAAATAAAATATTCTTACATCTAGTAAATCGGAACTCAGAACCAGAGACAAAACATACAAAATAGCCGTTTATCGTAATAAATTGGCTCTACCAATAGATTGCGATGTTATTTTTGTATATTATGGAAAAGATAAAATTATGGATAAGCATCAAATACTCGCTTACTTTTCAAAATTGTCAGACTCAAACCAACAGGCATTATTGACAGCTTTAAATAGG
>JBDNGW010000014.1:0-2253 GCA_041689735.1 Leeuwenhoekiella sp.
AAAATCCGATTATTCCCTTTAGGGCCGGGGAAAAAATGATCTGATTTTCGGCATTTTGTTCTTGCTCCGTCCCTAAAGGGATCCAAAACACCTAAAATCGGATATTTCAACCATAATAGCCATTCTAAACTAGAGCCAAATTCTTTTACCGCATCGCCAAGATCATATACAGGAACTTGGAAAATATGATTGGCAACGATACTGCTGCCCGCTGCGCTCCGGTAACCGCCCGCACAATGAACGACAATGGGTTTTTCTGTTGGAATTTCGCCGCAACGCTCCCGCAGTTCGTGCAGCGGAATGGTCATTGCATTTTCAAAAAAGAGGCCGTTTTCCGTTTCAGAAGTATTACGGATATCAATTATCGTGTAGGCTGCTGTGTTTGCCTTAAAATGGGACAAATCGATATTTTCAGCCTTTTTCAGCCGTTTTTCGCCTAAAGTGACCAATTTTATAACCTGCTTTTCATAGCCTATTTTTGCTACCCTGCGCAGCGCTTTTTGCAAGTGTTCCACTGTTTCTGCCACAAGATAAAAAGATTCTTCCGGTTGCACTATGGAACCCAACCAGGTTTCGAATTTCACATTAGGTTTTGTCGCCATGATATTAATGCTATTTGGCAAATGATTGACCTTAAAAAGAGCCTCATCACGGGTGTCGACGACCAGCGCTCCTTCTTCTATTTCCTCTACATATAATTTCAACGGAATCTGAGAAATGGCTTGTTGCAAATTTGCCGCACCGGCTTTGTTTATATCCACCGCGTGACCAAAATAATGGGGAATAAAAGGCTGCGCATCCAAGAGCGTATTTACAAATTCCGATTCGGTCTGCTCTTGAAAGGCCCAGTTGCTTATGCGTTCATTGCCCAGCGTACTTGAGGACGCATCGCTCATGCTCTTTCCGCAGAGCGATCCTGCGCCATGAGCGGGATAAACGAGTGCGTCATCGGGAAGATCATTGTATTTGTGCCGGATGCTATGGTACATTTGTTTGGCTAAATCTATTCGGGTCGCTTTTTTATTGCCGTTGCTTTCACGCAAATCTGGTCGGCCCACATCGCCTATAAATAGCGTATCGCCAGTAAAAATCACGGTTTGTCCAGGATTTTGAGCGCTGATACTGATGCTGTCCGGGGAATGTCCCGGGGTATTTATAGCCTTAAAAGTCACGTCTCCCAAAGTGAAAACATCGCCTTCATCAAAGCTGCTATTTGGATAATCTGCACCTAAAAGTGCGCTATTGTAAATCGTCGCCCCGGTTTCTTGATGCATTTGTAAGTGCGAACTGATAAAATCGGCATGGGGATGGGTTTCAAAAATCGCGGTTATTTTGGCCTGGTGCGCTTCCGCGAAAACGTAATATTTTGCGGGATTTCTTTCTGGATCTACCACGGCCATTTCGCCCTTACTAATAATGGCATAGGAAAAATGGGAAAGTGCTTTATCTTCAAACTGCTTTATCTTCATCAAATCGTTAGGTTGTGGTTGCATTAAAATAAAAATAGTGTCCTCTACGGAAGGCACAAAAACGTTTAAAATGAAAAATAAGCTAAAATATCCTTATTTCCGGCTTTTAAAAGGATAAATCACCTGTCCGCTAAAATCATCGGGTAGATTTTCTTCGCCATAAAAACCAATCTCAATATCACGACCATCACCCGGAACATACGCAGTACCGAATAAATAGTCCCAAATACTTAAGCTAAGTCCGTAATTCATGCCGTATGGATGTTCCTGCGGAAGTTCTTTGGCGTGGTGCCAAATGTGCATGTTGGGATTGTTGAAAATGTAGCCCAACTTTCCATAATTCCAATTGACGTTGGCGTGGTTTAAATGGCCTACAAAAACGGTGAACATGTGCACAACAAAGAACTGCTCGATCCCAAAACCAATCATCGCCAGCGGAATATACTGGATGGTTTTATAAATAAGGGTCTCCATAAAATGGAATCGAAACTGCGCGGCAAAACCCATTTCCTTAACACTGTGGTGCACCTGGTGGAACTTCCAAAGCCACGGAACGCGGTGCAACATACGGTGCACGTTCCACTGTATAAAATCTGCGATCACAAACATAATGCCGAGCTGCGCCCATACGGAAAGGGACTGTACTTCAAAGGCCACGATATTTTCAACCCCGAAAATCCCCAGAAAATCATTAAAAAGCTGCACGCCAACATTCGAGATCGCATTGTAACCCACCAGGGAAAACAGGAAAAAGTTAAACAGCACATAAAAAGCATCCAGCCAG
>JBDNGW010000015.1:0-8903 GCA_041689735.1 Leeuwenhoekiella sp.
CCTATCTTTTTTGAACAGTCCACCAGATCCTGCAAATAACAGTAAATTAGCAGCTTAAATTAGGTGCGAAACTTGAGTTAGTAAGATTGAACTATTATCACAATCTAGATCTTCATTATGAAACGGAAGCTAGGCGGCTGAGTGTTTTGCCCCTTCGCAAAAAGTATCGAAGCCAGCCAGGGTTTCGATACACCGCGCTCCCGCGCGGCACTCAACCACCTTTATTTTGTATTCCATAATGACCTTTATAGTTAGTAAAATAGAAATATTAATACAATCCAGATCTCCATTATGAAAACGATGCTAAGCGGCTGAGTGTTTTGCCCCTTTGCAAAAAGTACCGAAGCCCCGGGGTTTCGATACATTTCCGCGGAGCGGAAACACGCAACCGCCTGTGATTTCAGCTCCGTGATGACAGTTAGTAGTTAGTAAAAAAGAAATATTATCACAATCCAAATTTCTATTCAGAAAACGGAAGCTAGGCGGCTGAGTGTTTTGCCCCTTCGCAAAAAGTACCGAAGCCAGCCGGGGTTTCGGTACACCGCGCGAAAAGCACGGCACTCAACCACCTTTGATTTTAGCTCCGTGAGAACTTTTAACAAACATGAGGAGGATTAAAGCAATAATATTTGAGATCCCGATTCTGAAAACGGATGCTAGGCGGCTGATTGTTTTGCCTGTTCGTAGAGTGGCGGAATTGGAAAACATCTACCTAGACTTTGCTATAGGTCTTTTTAGTACTTTGAAGCACGTTCTGCTTGGCTCCCATAAAATAATTATCAAGGCAAAATATCTAGATACCCTCGTAGAGCAAACGCTTGCTAAGGTGCGAACAGATTAAACCGGCACCGCCAGCGATCCGTTATTTTTTTATTGTTAAAAATCTACATAGGCAATTTCAAATTATGTCTCATAAGAATGATCCAAGAGTATTTATCATCATTACTACTTATGTGAAAACCACTAATTTTCCGTCTAAAAATGCGGTTTTTGGCCATAAATGCCGTTTTTTCTCTAAAATCGCCTATTTCACTTCTTTAAGTAACGCATTTACCGCCGCCTGTAATTGTGGATCGGTACCATTTAAAAAATCAGAATAAGGGAGCGGCACCAAAATATCTGGCTCCAATTACATATTTTCTGTAGGCCTGCCCTCTTTACCTATGGTTGCAATCATCGGGATCCCAAATACGATTGTGGGATCGATCTGTTGTTCCCACCATACGGCCGTACCAGTGCCCGCAACCGGCATTCCCACCAGTTTTCCTATTCCATTCTGTTTATAAATATATGGAAAAATATAAGCGTCGCTGTAATTGCTCTCGCTCATAATCACAATACTCGGTTTCGTCCAGCGCGTCATGGGTTCGCCACCTTTAATTATATTCCCCTGTGGAGCAAATTTAAGATACTCCTCCCCGCTTAAAAAGGTATTGAGGTCATCATGCAACCAGCCGCCACCATTAAAACGAGTGTCTACAACCAGCGCTTTTTTATCAATGTTCTCACCAAGCGCCCGTTCGTAAATATCCCTAAAACTACTGTCGTTCATACCACGGATGTGTAGATAACCCAACGTGCCATTACTTAGAGAATCTACTTTTTTCTTCATTATCTCAACCCAGCGGCGGTACATTAAACTGTATTCTTCCCCCATACTTATGGGTTTAAGGGTTTCTGAAAAGGATTTGCTTCCGCTTTTCACCGTTAGGAGAATGTTTTTTCCTTCCAGATTAAGCAGGTCTTTGTTCCAGTTTTCTTCTGCCTGAATTTCTTTACCGTTGATTGCGGTTATGATATCACCGATCTTTATTTTGTTTTTAGCCTTATCCAGCGGTCCGCCAGCCAGTATTTCGGTAATCTTAATACCTTCGCCGGTATAATTCTCATCATAAAGCACGCCCAGAGATGCGGTGTGATCACCATGCTCGTTTTTTGGACTGTACCTTCCGCCAGTATGTGAGGCATTGAGCTCGCCTAAGAGTTCGCTCAGCAATTCCTGAAAATCGTAATTATTGTTAATATCCGGCAAAAATTCCGCGTAAGCATCATGGTACATTTTCCAATCAATGCCATGTATTTTGGGGTCATAAAACTTTTTGGTCACTTGTCTCCAAATGTGGTCAAAAATATAATTCCGCTCCGCGGAAGCGTCCAATTGCATATCGCCAGCAATCTGAATGTTAGTAACTTCGCCTTTTTCGGCATCCACTTTAACTAGTTTACCGTCATTGCTGAGAAACAGCGTTTTATCATCATCACTGATTTCAATACCGCTGGGCGAACCGCCCATTTTTGCAAGGATCTTAGTATCCCGAGTGCGTGGCTCGGTGACCCAAAGATCATAGCCTTTCTCGAAAGAGGCTAGATAATAAACCTTGCTGCCTTCTTTATTAAGCACATAATCGCTGATGCTTGCGCTGTTTATGGTAAGTTTTTCACGACGGTATTCCAGGTTATTGAAGTCCAGCTCAAGCAACTCCACCTTCTCTTTATTGTCCTTTTTATCCTTTTTCTTTTTATCTTTATTCTTTTCTCTATTTTCCTCTTCCTTTTTTTATTCCTCTTCTTTATGTTTCTTTTCCCTATCGGTTAGCAGTTCAAACTCCTCTTTGCTGAGTTCATATTTATCATACGCTTCCTGATCAAAAAAGACCCCGTAAATATCATTTTCGGCACTGCCTTGATTGGCCAAAGATTTACGTCCTTCGCGGCTGCTTTCGTAGGTCATCATTTTTCCGCCCAAAGCCCATTTTGCATTTTCTTCGCCAAAACCGCCATTTACCGGATGAACAATCTCGCCTGTACCATCTGCTTTTATGATCGCCGTATTGGTGCTGAAAAAATAACCGCCCTGATCATCTGCCATGATATATTGACTGTCAGGACTCCATTCAAAATTCCAATCTCCATCGCTGTAGGAATAGTTGTGCCCTTCTGGCAAAATAATGGTCTTTTTCCCGGATTTTAGATCCATGACCACCAGAATATTTCGTTCTTTGATATAGGCGATCTTTTCTGCATCTGGCGAGAATTTTGCCTGAAACTGCTCCTCATCTCCGCCTACAATAACAGCCGTGTTAAGAACCGTGGAAGCATAAAAATAATCTTCGTCGGGACGGTCTAGCGTTACTTTGTACACATTCCAACTCCCGTCCCGCTCACCTGAAAAAAGCAGGGTTTTCCCATCTGGCGACCAACTTACCATGCGCTCTTGCGCTGCTGTGGTGGTTACGCGCTTGGTCCGGGAATCATCAACACCCGTAACAAAAACCTCCCCACGGTTTACAAAAGCGATCTCTTTATCGTTTGGCGAAACGGCAAATTCGGTTACAGTATTAATATCCATATTTTCAGTAGCGGCAAAACCGGCGTCATCCATTACCGCAACCTTTAATTTTTGAGGTTGGCTACCCTCTTTAAGTGTATAAATATCACCTTTCCATGTGAATGCCAGTGTGCCGTCATTTGCGATGCTCAAATGGCGCACTGGGAAATTGGTAAAATTCGTCAACTGTTGCTCCTTTCGGCTGGCAAGGTTCATTTTGTAAAGGTTCTGGGTACTGTCTTTTTCGTTGAGATAAAAAACCGAAGATCCATCAGCGCTAAAAACAGGCTCTCTGTTTTCGCCCTTAAAATTGCTCAGTTGCTCATATATATCTTTTTTAATGTCGTACATCCAGATATCACGGGTCACCGCAGAAGTATGGTGTTTCCGCCAGGGATCTTCATAACCTTTACGATCCTGAAAAACCACTTGGCTACCGTCTTTACTGTAATGGGCCTCTTCGGCACCCGCTGCAGAAAGCAATTCGGGTCTGCCGCCAGCAATGGGAACGACATAAAGATTTTGAAAAAGGCGGGCGCTGGGAAAACGAACGCTTTTTGCCGGAGCCTCCCGACCGCTACCAAATAAAACTTTGCTATTGTCTGCCGTAAAGTCGTAGGGATAATCATCTGCGGTATTGAAGGTTATACGCGTTGCGGAACCGCCCATCGTCTGCATGGTATAGATGTCAAAATTACCATGGCGATCACTGGCAAAAGCCAACATTTTACCATCGTTGCTCCAAACCGGGCGCATATCATGAGCATCACCGGTGGTAATGGCCGTTGCATTTCCTCCTGTGGAAGAAACCCGGTACAAATGTCCCATATAACCAAAAGCTATCGTCGTTCCATCTGGCGAAATACTGGGATAGCGCAACCAGCGCGCCGTATTTTGTGCGGATACTGAAAATGTCAAGAAAGAAGCTAAGAGAAAAAATAATATCCTGATCATAAAAATGTCGTTTAAAGATGAACTTTTGATTGTGCTAAGATAGCTGCTGAATGTCTAAAAACTAGTTGCAAAACATTGTTTTTAGTTAATTTTTAAAGATAATCTTGAATATAGTGATAGTTCAAAATTGACAGCTTGTCCTGGTAAAATACATAACTAATAATCCTGGGGCAAGGCCGGCCTTTAACGATTAGGAAAGCCTACGAAGTATAAATCGACGATTGGCAACGATTGAACATAGTATTGTATTGCTAATATATTTTTGTAGTATTGTTGAAAATAAAACCAAAAATGATCAGAATCAGTAATTTTCTCTTCCTAATCACATTTATCTTATTCTCATTTAACCAGTCCAATGCCCAAAGCACCGAAAAAGTCTGGAGGGTGAATTTCCTTAATCCCGCTCTGGAGCTCGAATTGCCTACAGGTGAATTCTCCACGTTCTCGACCGGACTGGCGTGGGGTATTTTGGGGGCTATCCCGAACTAACATACAGCGGTTCCGGATTTATATATATCATCGCGCCCTTTTTGGACCTGCAGCAAAAGTGGTTCTATAACCTTGGCAAAAGAGTGACCAAAGGCAAGACAATAGCGCATAACTCCGGGAATTTTATTTCCACGAGGTTGATCACGAAGGGGTCCTCGATTGCCGATAACGTTTACCGTACATCCGATTTTGATTTTGCTTTCGGTCCTACCTGGGGCCTCCAGAGAAAGTACGGCGAAAGGTTCCACTTGCTTTTTGATATCGGCCCGCAATACTATTTCGATACGCAAGGGAACTCGGGGATATTTCCAATGTTACAGTTGAACCTGGGATTTGATCTGTAATTACCTGCCAGAGCATTTCGCATCAATGCCACCGATATGATTTTATCTGGCCGTTTTTTAAAAAATCCAAAATGCCCTCGAAGATGTACACTTTAATATAATTATTACCGCCTTTTTTTAAGTTGAACAATGAAAAATTCCGAAGAGCGTATTTCTAGACCTGCAATATATCTATTGATATTGGTTTTCCCGATCCTGTTATCGTCTTGTGGCGGGGCAAAATACGATTACCATTTTGAAAGGGGAAAGGAGGTTGACTTTAATCAGGGCAAATGGATACTGAACAATGCACATACTAATATCAGTTATCCCGATAAGATCCACAATCTTGCCCTTGAGAAATTTCAAAAGATAATCCCCGATTCATCCCTTTTCGAGATCTTCGATCTAAGAAGAACCATGCTTGTGGCGGAGACAATACCCATTCACCCCAACCCTGAAGACCTTAGGCGCCTAAGGGAGTTTTCTGATTGTGATTACCTTATAAACATTGAGAACGAGGTGCTCAGAAATGACATGGGCTCTTTTTCGGGCTCCTCAACCGCGCACAATGAACAGACCAATAAGGCGGCAACTTATATAGAGATCTATGACCTCCGGACATTCCAGCTCATATCAAAATCATCTGCGGTAGGTACGGTCGAGGTCACGAAGAACAGGGATTTGGGAAGCTTGAACTATGTGCGTTCGGGCGTGACATTGGCGCTGAATACCGTGACCAAGCTCATACGGCGGTATAAAAGGTATCAGCTTAAGAATTAACTGGTAGATTATCTTTTATTCAGCAATTACCACTCTCCTGAAAAAGGGAAGGAGCAATTACCCCGCGCTAAGTTTCCACGGTCTAGGAAATGGCAAAATAATATTTAGGACATCAGACGAAAAAGCAAAAACAAATACATAATCGTAAGTCAACTTTTTTAAAAACTTATTTATTGGAAAGCCGCTCTTCAAGGCACTGTTTCCATTTTTCAAAAGATGCTTCATATGCATTCTTTTTATCGGGAATAGGTTTGTACACATTTTCAACTATATCTGTCGCGGTGGCTTCGTCAAAATTTGAAAATACACCGGCAGCATAAGCCGCAGCCCGCGCAGCGCCCACCGCGCCGGTAGTTTCTGTTATACTAATATTTTTACCAACAAGTGTGGCTATAGTATTTGAAAATACCTTGGATCTAAACAAATTGTCGTTCCCAGCCTTTATGGTGTCCAGTACAACGCCGTCGCTCTGCAAGATCTCCAAACCATAGACAAAGGAGAAAGCAATTCCCTCCAATGCAGCTCTAAAAAGGTGTTTTTGCTTGTGAATATTAAAATTAATATTGTTAATACTGCTGCCCAGGTTTCTGTTTCTTAGCATGCGCTCCGCACCATTACCAAAAGGTAAAATTACCAGTCCTTCCGAACCAATTGCTACAGATTCTGCTAAATCATTCATCGCACCATAATCCATAGCATCGGTAAGTTGATTGCGCAACCAACTGTATTGTATACCAGTACCATTTATGCACAGCATTTTCCCGATTCTAGGCGCGTTTTTTTGGTGATTAACATGGGCAAAACTGTTGATTCGGGTAGATTCCACAGTTTTAATTTGGTCAGAAATCGCGTAAACCACGCCACTTGTTCCGCCGGTAGCGGCAATTTCACCAGGTTTGAAAACATTAAGCGAAAGTGCATTGTTGGGTTGATCGCCCGCACGGTACATCACCGAAATCCCCTTGGGAAGCCCAGTCTGCTCTGCCGCTTGTTGGGTTACTTCGCCCTGTACCGAAAAAGTGGGGACGATCTCCGGGATCAGTTCCATATCAATACCGGCTTTTTTAAATAACCAATGCGCCGGAGCATGCTCGATGAAATCCCACGCGATCCCTTCAGAAAGTCCGGAAGGCGTTGTGGTGCAGGCGCCGGTGAGTTTCATGGCGATATAATCGCCCGGCAACATAAATTTATCTACGCGCTCATACAGTTGGGGTTCGTTTTCCTTTACCCATTTAAGTTTGGAAAGCGTAAAATTACCGGGGGAATTGAGCAGCTGTCGCTCACATTTTTCGACTCCGGCGGATTTGAACAATTCTTCACCGGTTTCCACGGCCCTACTGTCGCACCAAATAATGGAAGGTCGCAAAACCTTTTGGTTTTTATCCACAAGTACCAGACCGTGCATTTGATAAGAGATGCCTATACCTTTTATAGCATTGGCTTTAACATTGGTTTCTTTGAGCAATTGCTGGGTTGCGGTACATAGATTTTCCCACCAGGATTCTGGATCTTGCTCTCCCCAGCCCAATTTTGGCGAGCGTATGGGCATCTCTACTTTGGGATGTTGTACCGTGCCTACCGCCGCACCATTATCATCGTTTATTAAAGCCGCCTTAATGGAGGAACTTCCAATATCATAACCTATCCAGAACATATTCTATCAATTTTAACAAATATAGCAATTAGAATTGATTGCATAAAATAAATTGTAGTTCGTGTTTTATTGATGATGAACAATGGAGAATTCGTAAATCCGTAATTAGTTCTAAAAGAAGTTTTGTCATACTGAAACTGCGTTAATCATATGAAGGCCTAAATTTTTTCGGTAGGCAAACTTATTTTAGCATTTCATCTTAGGTTTGATGATCTACAAAAAAATTTATGGAACCCGGAAATAATTTCGATAGGTATCGGAACAGGATGACGCTTTATTAGGATTCTTTAGGACCATTTAGAAACATTCGATTTTGAACGGTTTTCAACCAATGCATAAAAAATTTGTGGGCGATTTCCTAAGCGCGAACTGCTATGAATTTGATCTACATATATAATACTTTTCGGGAAAATTCCATTTATGAAATAATGGAAGTCACGACAAAAATATATTCCCATTCCCACCTTTATTATTTATTCGTTGTTTCATTCCGCAGAAAACCAGATATATCTTTGTTATATACGGAGCCAAGCAAATAACTATTTATTTTCAGCGTATTACGAGATCAGCGCAAAACAGACAAAGAAAATGCTAGCAAACACTTTGAAATTATAAGTATTGCTTTAAAAAAATGGCTATTTCTTAATAAAATCTTTACTTTTATACTTATGTGCTTAAATTGTATATTATTGAGATTACCATTTGTTTCTTTGCTTAGTTTTTTTCTTCTTATAAGTTTTCAGGGCGTCAAAGCTCAAGAAATTGCCCTTCTTCATTATGAAGGTGGCGGAGATTGGTATGCCAATCCTACTTCATTACCCAATCTTATCGCTTATTGCAACAGCAATATCGATACAAAAATCACTAAAATCCCACCAACAGTCATCAGCACAGATGTTGGGATCATGCAATATCCATTTGTTCATATGACGGGACACGGTAACGTTTTCTTTTCCGAAGAAGCGGTGAACAACCTTAGAAACTACCTTAACAGTGGCGGTTTTCTGCATATAGATGATAATTATGGGATGGATCAATATATACGCCCAGAATTGAAAAAGCTTTTTCCCAACGAAGAACTTACCGAATTGCCAGCAAATCATCCCATTTTTAGTATTGCATATCCGTTTCCAGATGGATTACCGAAAATACATGAGCATGATGGAACCCAACCTTTAGCACTGGGAATTTTTAAAGAAGGTAGGCTGGTACTGTTGTACACTACAGAATCTGATCTAGGCGATGGCTGGGAAAATCAAGAAGTACATAATGATCCAGAAGATGTAAGACAGAACGCCTTAAAAATGGGGGCCAACTTGATAAAATATGTTTTTGAAAATTGAACACAGAGCAGCTTAAATATCATGAA
>JBDNGW010000016.1:0-12757 GCA_041689735.1 Leeuwenhoekiella sp.
GGATGGATAAAAACTGCTGCGTGCAACATTGGTCAGTTCAAAAGAATTGATGAGGTTGTATTCCGCCGCGATCACATCAGGACGGTTACGTAATAGCAAGGTAGGCACACCTATCGTGAGTTCCGTGGTTATTACCTGGCTGTTGAGGTCTGTGCGCACAATCTCATGAGGTTCCTCGCCCATAAGGATTGACATGGTGTTCTCCAGTAAACGCGTTTGATTTTGAAGGTCAACTAAAATGGCCTGCGCTGTATAAAGTTGGGCTTCGGTCTGTTTTACACCGGCGCCGGTCACAATCCCAGCATCTTTTAAGGCTTTCGTGGTCTCCAGTCCGCTTTCCCGGTTGGTGATTGTTTCTTTGGTAATGCGTATTTGCTCATCTACGGCCAGCAATTGGTAATATGTGGAGGCAATAGTAGCGATGAGCTGCGTTTTTACGGCCTTGTGAGCAGCTACAGATTGCAAATAACTGGCTTGAAACGCGCGTTTGTTACTACGTATTTTCCCCCAAATATCTGCCTCCCAGGAAAGCATTCCATTTATCTCATATTGATCTAGAGTTGAGAACAAACTACCAAACTGACTATTGCCCGAAAGTTCTTGATGTGTAAAGGTGGCATTGCCCTGTAACGTAGGGAAAAAACCTGCTTTTCCCTGCCTAAAATAAGCTTGAGCAGCAAGAATCTGTTGTACTGCCACACGGATATCAATATTATTTTCCAGACCGCGTTCAATGTATGTATCAAGAACGGGATCTGTAAATAAATCGGTCCACGACATATTTGCAATACTTGTAGAATCCTGATTTTTACTGTTTACAAGACTATCTTCTATATGATCTGTACGATAGTTTGCTTCATTAACAACTTCTGGTCGTTCATAGTCTTTCGCTGCAAAGCAAGAACTGAGCATAATGGGTACGCTTACAAGAAGCAAAAGGGTATAAATTCTATTGGTTTTCATATTAAGCGTTTTCTTCTGAAGTTTCTAATTTGTCATTCGCTGTATCCGGTGCCCCGGAGATCTTTTCCTGTAACCACTGGAATACGATATATAGGATAGGGATCACAAATACACCCAGTATGGTACCTATAAGCAGACCACCTACGGCGCCCGTACCTATAGAGCGGTTACCCTCAGCTCCCACACCACTGGCCAGTACTAATGGCATAAGCCCCAATATAAAGGCAAATGAAGTCATGAGAATGGGACGCAATCGGGCTTCTGCACCATTTATGGCGGCTTCCACTATAGATTCTCCCCGTTTTCGCCGTTGTATGGCGAATTCTACGATAAGAATGGCGTTTTTGGCCAGCAGTCCTAAAAGCATGATCAAAGCAATTTGGAAGTAAATGTTATTCTGCAAACCGGCCAACTGTGTAGTGATATAAGCACCAAATACACCTAGGGGCAATGATAGAATCACAGAAAAAGGCAATAAGTAGCTTTCATACTGGGCGGAGAGCAAGAAATACACAAATACCAGTGATAGAATGAATATGGTCGTAGTCTGATTACCGGCACTTACCTCTTCTCGCGTCAAACCAGAATAGGCAGTGGTAAAGTTGTTGGGCAACGAACTCACCTCATCTTCAATGGCCGCAATAACATCGCCCGAACTATAACCGGGATTTACCGCAGCGGTGATCTTAGTAGAATTAAAGAGGTTGAAACGCGTTACGGATTGTGGGCCATACACACGCTTTAAAGTTACAAATTCTGTAATGGGCGTCATCTCACCACTTTCTGTGCGCACGTAGAGTTTGTTCAGATCCGCCTTATCTGCGCGGTCTTGGGGCAATGCTTGTACATATACGCGGTATTGCTTACCAAAACGGGAGAAATCTGCCGCAAATATACTGCCTATGTAGCCTTGCAGTGTTGTAAAAATGCTGCTAATGGGAACCCCTAATTCTTTGGCCTGTGGCACATTAATGTCCATTTCATATTGCGGGTACTCCGTGTTGAATGAACTTTGCGCATACTGTATTTCTGGGCGTTGTGATAGTTTTTCGACAAACTCTCGGTTCACCTTATCAAGTTCTTCAAAACTTCCGCCAGAACGATCAAGTAAATTCACTTCGGCACCTGCCGAATTTCCAAATCCAGGGATGCTGGGTGGGGCAAAGAAAATGATATTCGCCTCTGGAATTTGAGCTGCAATGCCAAAAAGTTTTCCGGTTATGGCATCAATGGAAAGAGAATCCTCTCCACGTTCATCCCAATCGGCCAGTCGTATAAAGCCTAGGCCATAGTTGCTGCCGGCGCCACTTATCAAACTTCTGCCATCAATTACAGATACGCCCTTCACTCCAGAAAGGTCTTTTACCATATCGTAAAGGTTCTGATTTACTTCATGGGTACGGTCTATGGAGGAACCGGCGGGCAGTTCTACGTTCATAAAAAGTATGCCCCTGTCTTCATCGGGTACAAATCCTGTCTTCACAACGGAAGAAGACCACCAGATACCAGCACCGGCCACAACAAGCACCAGCACTGTGATCCATTTATTACGAGCCAAAAAGTGAACTGATTTCCCGTATTTTTTAATGGTAGCGTTAAAACCGCGGTTGAAGGCATCAAAAAAGCGCTGAATAAAATTTTTCTTCTTTTTACTCTCCTTTTCATCATGGCCTTTTAAGAAAAGGGCACAAAGCGCAGGGCTCAGGGTAAGTGCGTTTACAGCAGAAATTACAATGGCCACAATAAGCGTGATCCCAAACTGCTCATAAAATACCCCAGTAGGGCCTTGTATAAAGGTCACCGGTATAAAAACCGCCGCCATGACCAGTGTAATAGATATAATAGCACCAGAAATCTCATGCATGGCTTCGGTGGTGGCTTTGGTGGTGTCACTTTCGCCTTCGTCGATCTTGGCGTGTACCGCCTCAACGACCACAATGGCATCATCCACCACAATACCAATGGCCAGTACCAGCGCAAAAAGCGTCAATAAATTAATAGAATAGCCAAAAAGGTTGAGGAAGAAAAAAGTTCCTATAATAGATACGGGAACGGCAATGGCCGGAATAAGCGTTGATCTAAAATCCTGAAGAAAAATAAACACTACAAGGAATACCAATAAAAAGGCTTCGGCCAGTGTGGTTACCACCTTTTCTATAGAAGCATTCAGGAAGTTATTGGTATCATAAGGTATAAAGATTTCTACGCCTTCTGGCAAATCAGCCTTTACGCTTTCCAGTTCTTCTTTAATAGATTCAATGATCTTTTGGGCATTTGAACCTTTGGTCTGAAAAACACCCATATTGACGGCAGGATAACCATTGGTCGTTGATCCTCCGGAATAGGATTGCGCACCAAGTTCAACTTTTGCAACATCAGAAAGACGTAAAAATTGCCCGTTGCCTAGTGCTTTTATCACAATATCGCTGTATTGCGCTTCCGTTTTAAAACGGCCACCATATTTTATGGTGTAGGTAAATGCCTCACCGTCGTTTTCGCCCAAAGATCCTGCGGCGGCCTCAAGGCTTTGTTCTTTAAGGGCAGCCGTAATATCTGAAGGGATCAGGCTATAAGCGGCAAGCTTTTCGGGCTGAAGCCAGATCCGCATGGCGTAATCCTTTTCACCAAATACCTGTACATTACCTACGCCATTTACACGTTGTATTTGGGGTATTACGTTTATCTTTAGATAATTCTGTAAGAAAGTATCATTATAATCCTTGTTTTTACTGTAGAAAGACATAAACATAAGCGCACTCGTCTGCTGCTTTTGCGTGGTAACGCCTGTCTGGAGTACGGCCTGTGGCAAAAGGGGGTTTGCACGTGCCACCCTATTCTGAACGTTTACCGCAGCGATATCAGGATCTACGGCCTGGTCAAAAAACACGGTGATTGCGGCGGTACCATTGTTCGTCGCTTCAGAGGTTATGTAGGTCATGCCTTCCACCCCGTTGATCTGCTCTTCGAGAGGTATGATCACACTCTCAAGGATGGTTTCAGCATTTGCACCGGGGTAAGAGGCACTTACCTGTATGGTAGGCGGTGCGATATCTGGATACTGGGTGATGGGCAACGCAGTGAGCCCAAGGACTCCCAGAATTACTATAATAATCGAGATCACGGTAGAGAGTACCGGGCGTTCTATAAATGTCTTTAACATATTTTTTTTATTTCGTGCGGGATGCTCTTTTTATCTGAAAACTTTATCTATGGGCTTGGCAATACTGTCAAAAGGTACTTCTTGTGGTTTGATCTTGGTCTCACCACGCAGGTTTGCAACGCCTTTAGCCACTATGTTGTCGCCTTCTTTGATTCCAGAGTTTACCACATACAAGTTTTCTACCTCAGTGGTGATTTTAATTTCTGTTGCCGAAGCTGTGCTGTCTTGACCTATTTTATAGACAAAGATGCTCCCTTGACGCTCATAACTGGACGTCTTTGGTACAACGACTACATTCTCGTAGGTTTTGGGAATCTCTATCTTACCGCTGTTTCCATTGGTAAGTATACGGATAGGGTTGTCAAAAATCGCACGGAACTGTATAGTGCCAGTGTTTGCATTTACCTGCGAATTAATGGTCTGTATCGTTCCTTTTTGCTCATACGCACTGTCGTTTGCGAGTATAAGGTTTACTTTGGGCAGGTTCTTGATTTTTGCTGAAATATCATCTCCTTCCGCTTCGCGAATAAAATCAATGTAATCTTTTTCATTCATTGAAAAATAGGCGTAAACTTCACTGATATCTGAAACGGTGGTAAGTGGCATCTGGTCTGATGGGCTGATCAAATTTCCTTTTCTAAGACGTATAGAACCTACATAACCATTTACGGGACTTTTAATATTGGCGTAGTCAATATTTGCGTTAACACTGTTGTAACTGCTTTTTGCCTGTTGCAACTTTGCTTTTGCTGTCTCGAGCTGTACATTGCTAATGATATCCTTTTCCACCAGCGGTTTTAGCTTATCTACTTCTACCTGTGCCGCGTTCACATTGGCTTCGGCAGCATCTGCATCTTGAGTCAACGACTTAGTCTCCAGCCTAAAAAGTGTTTCCCCTTTTCTTACTTTCTGACCCTCATCAACGAGTACATCTGTTATGTAACCAGAGATTTTTGCACGTACTTCGCTATTTATGATACCTTCTATACTAGTAGGATAAATGGTAAATCCGGTGACGGTTTTCGTTGGTATGGTGATCACTGGTAATTGAGGCGTGCGCTGAGCTGCAGCACCGGCTGGTCCAGATTTTTCTTCTTTGCCACAGCTGGCAACCAGGATGCAAATTCCCAGCAGGGCAGGTAGGATAGTGGTAAAAGTTCTTTTTTTCATTTTTTGTTGGAATTAATCATTTTTAATTTTGGTGGTAAGGTTGTCACGTAATTTTTGCATGGAGGAAGTTGCCTGTTCCAAAAAGTTTAAATAGTCTTTGTGGAATTCCATGTCAAAAGCTTCATCAGGCTTATCGCTTTCCTCAAGATTTTTATTTATATCCTGTTTGTATTCCATAATTTCAAGGTGGAGTTCACGCTCTATATGCCATTTTTCAATCATATCGGTCATAGATTGGAGCATGGCATCCGGTGAGATCACAAAATATTTTTTCCGATCGCCCGGCTTGGTATAATACGCTATTTTTTTTGCCGCCTGTAGATTGGTCAAATGCGTAAAAATGGTGCTCTTACTAGCTCCAAGGCCACGCACCATATCATCAAATGTCACTCCTTTCTTCCCAGTAAGAATTAGATTTGATAATATACGTGCGGCAAGTGGAGCAAGCTGTTCTTTGCATTCCAATAGCACGCCGAGTCTCTCTATTAGATTTTCCTTCTTCTTCAAAATATACAACTTCTTAGCAATTGAGCGGCAAAACTACAATCAGTTCGGAAATAATCGAACCAGTTGAAGTTTAAATTATTGTTAAATAAAAGGAAGTGCTCAACCCTTGCTAACGCTAACGATTTCGCTGATCAATATGGCATCAGAAGTGGCGACCATTCCTTCTTCAAACAATTTTTCGCTGTGCATCGATACGTCTGGCTTTCGCGGTAAGACTTGCTCTTTTTTGCTTGCGGAAAGATGAATACTTTGAAATTTTTCCGCTTTGAATAGCGAAATATTACTTTTAGTTATACCGCTACCAGGCATGATTTCAATTTTTTGACCAGCGTGCTGTTGGAGTTGGCGGAGAAGTTGCAATCCTTGTTCGGCTGTAAGCTGCTGGCCAGAAGTAAGGATGCGATCAATGGGCATTTGTTTCAACATATCTAGCGCCACTAATGGATCGGGGCACCAGTCAAATGCACGGTGAAAGGTAAAACATAGATCTTCCGCTTTGGAAATAAGCATTTGGAGCGGTTTAACCGCGATTCTCCCGTTAGGATGTAAAATACCGCTTACAATGCCCGCGCAGCCCAGTGTCTTACAAAAAGCAATATCGCGCAGCATAACATCAAGTTCTGCTTCGCTGTAGGTGAAGTTTCCACTACGTGGCCTGATCAGCACATGTACGGGAATCTGGAGCTCGCTGACCACCTTTTCAATGAGACCATGGCTGGGAGTCAACCCGCCCACCGAAAGTTCTGTACATAATTCAATACGGTCTGCACCACCTTGTTGCGCTGCCAGAGCGCTTTCAAAAGAATTTGCACATATTTCAACAAGCATCTTCAGAAATATTAAACGGGATTAATTGCTCAAAAACCCCTGTTTTAAGCTGTAAATTTAATATTCTTGACTCATTTTGAATGTTATTGTTTTACGAAAATATGTGGCTTCTGTGAAATACTTCGGAAGGTTTCTCGAACATTTTAAGCTGTTTTTTCCAATTGTATTATCTTTAGCTCAAACCAAAAATAACGATGTTTCTACTAATAACTTATGCACTTATTTCAATCTTTTTTTCCTTTTTATGTTCCATACTAGAGGCCGTTTTATTGAGTGTAACCCCCAGTTTTATACGCATTAAGACCAAAGAGGGCAAGAAATACGCAAAAACCTTGGGCGATTTTAAAAAGGATATTGATGAGCCACTCATCGCCATTCTCACGCTCAATACAATTGCACATACGGTGGGCGCTATACTTGTGGGCGACCAAGCGGGGAAAATGGCCGCCGCAGATGGCTGGGACGTTTCCTTCTTTGGCCTCAGTTTTGTCGCATTGATCTCTACCTTGATGACGATCTTGATCCTTGTCATTTCTGAAATTATCCCAAAAACCATAGGCGCCACATATTGGAAAAACCTTGGTAATTTTACCGCAAAGTCCCTGAATAGTATTCTTGTGGTCTTAAAGTATACCGGTATATTGTGGATTTTATTAAAGGTCACAAAACTGGTGGGAAAATCTGCACATGTAAGCACCATGAGCCGCGAAGAATTTATGGTGCTCACAGATGCAGCAGAGCAGGAAGGCGCGATTGAGGATAATGAAACGTTGGTGATTAAAAACCTGCTGGTTTTTAAATCGGTACAGGCTAAAGATGTGATGACCCCGTTTCCCGTTGTGGTGACCGAAGATGAATCTACCAGTCTGCGTGAATTTTATAAAAAAAACCGGCATCTTAAATTTTCAAGAATTCCCGTCTATAAGGACAACGCAAACAATATTACCGGTTTTATCCTCAAAGACGATCTGCTGGAAGAAATCGTGGAAGAACATGGTGATAAAACCTTGGCAGATCTAAGCCGCGATATCAAGATTGTACACGCGGATAAGGTGATTCCAGAACTTTTCGAAACATTTATACAGCAGCGCACTCACATCGCGCTGGTTACTGATGAATTTGGAAATACCATAGGCGTCGTTACTATGGAAGACATTATCGAAACACTCTTGGGACTTGAGATTATGGATGAAAATGATACGGTGGAAGATATGCAGGAGCAGGCACGTGAAAACTGGAAGCGGCGCGCAAAACGACGGGGCATCAATCTGGAAAGCGAAAGAAAAGAGCAACAAAATAATGTGGATACTGATGAAAAATCAAATCTATGAAAACGGCAGTATTATCTTCTCCTTTGGGTAAAATCGAGCTAAAAGGGGATGAAAACGGACTTGCAGCTGTTCTTTTTAAAGAGGAAACGTTTATTGAAACCAAGGAGGATGAAATCCCCGGCGAATTGGTACAGGCCGTGTTTCAGCTAAAGCAATATTTTGATGGTACAATCACCCAATTTGACCTAAAATTGAATCCAAAGGGAACCGTTTTTCAGCAGAAAGTATGGCGGCAATTGGCTGCGATCCCCTTTGGGAAAACCTATACTTATATGGATATTGCCCGACAACTGGGAGATCCCAAGGTTATCCGGGCGGCGGCATCGGCAAATGGAAAAAATCCCATAAGTATCATAATTCCCTGTCATCGCGTAATAGGCAGTGATCATTCGCTTACCGGTTATGCCGGTGGCATTTGGCGTAAAAAATGGCTATTGGAACATGAAATTCCGGTACAACAAACCTCTCTTTTTTGATTAAAAACCGGCTAAAAGGCACTAAAAATGATCCTAAAAACCATTTTATTTATATTTATCAAATAATAGCACGTTAAAATACATGTGAAAAAATGATCCCCGGAACAAAACCTTGTCCTTATTGTGCAGAAACTATTCAAATAAACGCCATAAAATGCAGGTATTGTGGTGAAATGCTGAATGAAAAACAGCGTGCACCGCAGTATACAACAGTCATCATTCCACAACGTAAATGGAGTCCGGGCATTGCGGCCGTTCTCAGTTTCTTCTTCCCTGGAGTTGGCCAGATTTATAAAGGGCATATTTTGAGAGGTATTTTATGGCTAATAATTGTTCCGGTAGGCTATTTTATGCTTATAATTCCCGGTTTAATCCTTCATTTAATCTGCATTATAGCAGCTGCTTCGGGAGATCCTTATAAATAGAGCGACCATTTAAGGTATCTTTAACCCCGAAACTCCCTAAATCGACCGAAAAATTTCAGCATATGAAATACATTAAACGTTTCTTTATTGGCCTTGCGGGCATGCTCCTCCTGCTTACTTTAATCCTCTATATTTCTAATTACGATTACTTATTGAAAGCGGTGCGCACTATTTATTTTACCGGCCACACTACCGCTTATCTTGAAGATTACAAAAAGTTTGATAATATGGTGATTGCCAGTGGCAGTCCACAGCCCTGGCCTCTTCATAGCAAGTACAATACTATAAAACCCAGTGATTCGGTTTTGCGCGTGCACAAGAAATTCGGTAGCATTGCCTATGTGGTGATCAAAAATGATAGTTTACTGTATGAAGCATATTATGACGGTTTTGATAAAACGGCAAAAAGCAACTCCTTTTCCATGGCAAAAAGCTATGTTTCAGGAATGCTCGGCAAGGCGATCATGCAGGGGCATATTAAAAGCCTGGCACAGCCGGTGGGTGATTTTATTCCTGAATTCAGCCAGGGAGCAGCGGCAAAAATGACCGTTGGCGACCTCGCTTCCATGGCGTCCGGCCTGGATTGGGACGAGTCCTATTACAGTCCGTTTTCGGTGACCACACGGGCTTATTTTGATGACGATCTTGCTTCGGTCATGCGCAAACGCGGAATGTGGAGCGAGCCGGGGCAAGGTTTTGAATACCTTAGCGGAAATACTGAACTGCTAGCCATGGTCATTGAAAAAGCAACCGGAAAAAAGATGGCGGAATACCTTTCAGAATCCTTCTGGAAACCGCTGGGTTCAGAAGTTGATGCGCTTTGGCAGGTAGATAGCGAGGAGCATCAATTGGTCAAAGCCTATTGTTGCATTGCCTCAAATGCCCGAGATTTTGCCCGCTTCGGAAAACTGTATAAAGATTATGGAAGGTGGAACGGAAAGCAATTGCTCGATTCTGCTTTTGTAGCTAAATCAATCCAGCCCCGATTTGAAGGCGAACCTTATGGATATGGTTTTTGGTTGAAAAAATATAGGGGAAAAGACCTGTTTATGATGCGCGGCCATCTGGGTCAGTTTGTAATGGTCATTCCGGCAGACGATCTTATCGTAGTCCGGCTGGGGCATACGCACGGCGAGCTTGGGGAAGACGGTTATTCCAAGGAACTGGATGTTTATCTTGACGAGGCGTACCGCATGGTAGATGAATAATAATAACCTGAGTTTGATGTAAGATGATGAAATGTTGAAAATTGTCATTTCGAGTGATTTTTGCAAATAATTGTATCGAGAAGGTCATTTTCAATCGAAAAATATAAATCTCGATACAAAATTCTTTCAGAATTTTACTCGATCTGACACATTTTTCTTAGCTCGCAATCACGTTTGTAATAAAGGACAAGAAATATAATACATGAAATTCCCTTCATTTTCAGAATTTACGCACAAGGCCACAACGTCCTTTCGGCGCTTTCCACTCACGCTCACTTGGGCAATTGTGGGTTCCTTTTTTGTCATAACCGTTTTAAATGCCGATGATAACAAGTTGTTCGATGCGTATTTAAACATGTTGCTTACCTTAATTTTAGGGATCAGTTGGTTGATCAGCGCCCAGTTTTTTACGGAACAGTTTAAAAAACCTAAAAAACTGCGGTGGGTAAAGTTGCTCACGCTTGCACTTTTGGTTTTGTTATACGTCAGCCTTCCGCCGTACAATCAGGATTATGGCAACGAAGTACCGTATATACGCTATGGTTTGTACCTTTTTGCCGGGCATCTTGCAATTTTATGTGCACCATTTTTCATGACCTGGCACGATGGCACGTATTTTAACTATCTCAAGAATATTTTGATCGCCCTGGCCAGGAGCATTCTGTTTTCTGGAGTGCTCTATCTGGGCTTGGTGTTCGCTGTGCTGGCGATGGAATTTCTATTTGACCTTGACTTTAATGATGCCCTTTACGCACAGCTCTTTGTATTCTGCCTGGGTATTGTCAATACCTGGGTCTATCTTTCTGATTTTCCAAAAAACATACAGTTTGACCTAAAGATTAATTTTAATACCGCCACCAGTGTTTTTGTCAAGTTCATCCTCATCCCGCTGGCAGCACTATATATCCTGATTCTGTATGCTTATGCGGTAAAGATCATCATACGCTGGGAGTTGCCCGAGGGTTCGGTAAGTTATCTTATCGTTGCACTTTCTGCGCTGCTTTTTATCATTCAGTTTATTTTGCATCCGGTAAGGCATACGCATAAATCTGCGCTCATCAAAGGCTTTAGTCCGTTTTGTTTCTGGCTGTTACTTCCCCTGCTCCCGCTTTTGTACATTGCAATCTTTCGGCGCGTGGCCGATTATGGTATTACTGAAAATCGCTATTTTCTCATCCTTTTGGCCTGTTTTATCACGGGCGCGGCAATTTATCTTTTATTCAGCCGAAAAAAACAGTTGCGCTATTTGCCCATTGCGCTTATTATTTTGATTTTTTTCGCTTCCGTAGGGCCTTGGGGAGCGTTTTCGGTTTCAGAAAACAGCCAACTTGCACAAATGAAACATCTCGTCAATGCTTTTCCTCGCGATGGAAATGTGAGGCAAGATGAAAACCAAAAAACACGCGGTGCAACAAATATCACACACGAACAAGCGTCCCGTTTAGGATCGATCACGCAATATTTATTTGACCGTGGAAAACTTTCTGAAGCCGAAGCATTTTTGGGCTACGACCCCACTTCAGAATTTAAGTTTGAAAACGGGTATGGCATAAGTGATTCCATTATCAAAAAAATGGGTATTACGGTGCAGGAAGCAGCAGCAGATTATTCAAATGATCTTTATTTTAATTATTCCGCAGCGCAAACGGAGGCCGTAAGTGTTGCCGAATATGATGTGATGAAAGAGGTGTATTTGAGCAATGCAAAAGACAATCGCACGGAAATCTACGATGGTTTTATGATAGGTTATAACTCCGCCAACCAAAACTTTAATATAGAAAAAGAAGGACAAAGCAAAATGGAAATCCCCTTGAAGGAGTTGACCGGAAATTTAAAGGATTTTGGAAATACCAGTTACACAACAGTACCAGATAGTGACTTGAGAATTGCCTCTGAAAATGAAAATCTAAAGATTGCACTTGTTTTTAAAAATATTTACTTTCATCGGTCAAATGGCGGAACCGAACTTCTAAATTGCCAATTGTTTATTCTCATCAAAATCAAAGCGGATGCTTCATAAAATCAATCTGGAACATATTTTATTCCTTGATATTGAGACCGTACCGCAACACGCGTCTTTTGAAGAACTGGACGCCGACTATCAACAGCTTTTTAGTAAGAAGACCAAATACCAGCGCAAGGAAGAATTTACCTCGGCACAGTTTTACGACCGGGCAGGAATCTGGGCAGAATTTGGTAAAATTGTCTGTATTTCGGTGGGATATTTTATGCTGAAAGACACAGAGCGCACGTTCCGAACCACCACTTTTAGCGGAAGCGAAAAGGAGCTTTTAAACCAGTTCAAGGAATTACTGGAAAGCTATTATAACAAAGCACACCACCTGCTCTGTGCCCATAACGGCAAGGAATTCGACTTTCCGTTCATCGCCCGAAGAATGGTGGTGCACGGGATAAAAATCCCTTCCAAACTGAATCTCTTCGGAAAAAAACCGTGGGAAGTAAAGCATCTTGATACGTTGGAACTTTGGAAATTCGGGGATCATAAACATTATACGTCGCTAAAACTGTTGACCAAAATCCTGGGCATTCCCTCGCCAAAAACCGATATCGACGGCAGCCAAGTGCGCGATGTGTTTTATAAAGAAGACGATGTGTCACGCATTATTTCCTATTGTGAGCGTGATGTAGTGGCAATCGCGCAGATTATTCTACGCTTCCGGAATGAGCC
>JBDNGW010000017.1:0-6125 GCA_041689735.1 Leeuwenhoekiella sp.
AAAATCAGCCGAATCCGGAGGAAATCCCCGTTAAATCAAGCGCACCGGTAGCATCCCAACCACAGCAGGAATCTCCCAAAAGCGAAGAATTACCACCCAAAATAGCTGAAAAACAGACTGCGAACCCAACTATCCAGTCTGCTGTTTCGGGTTTTTCCCTCAAGGGAATGCAAAAGAAAAAGGAAATCCTGGAGCGCCAGCTCAACCAGAAAACGGACGAAGCCAGTTTACCAAAAAAACCTTTTACCGAAATTGCCATGCAGGCAGCATGGAAAGAATATGTGGATCGGCTACAGAATAAAGGCGAAAAAATTATGGCCTCTACGCTAGAGACCGATACCCCGACATTAGAAGGAACGACCATCCATCTTGAATTTCCCAATCACACCATGCGCGTGGAACTGGAACGGGCTCAGCACAGCCTGCTCGAATACCTCAAACGTAAACTCAACAATTATGACATTGATCTCAGCATAAAGGTCAATGAACAATCTGCAAAGAAATTTGCGTTTACACCGCGTGAAAAATATGAGAAAATGAGGGAGACCAATCCCCATCTCGAACTTTTATTAAAAACCTTTGACCTCGATTTATAATGCTTGGACTTAAATTACCCACAGACCCAAGATGGGTCGATATCGTAGAGAAAAACATTGATGAGATCCTCATAGATCACGCCTTTTGTGAGCAAAAAGCAGCCTCTACCGCCATATCGCTCATCGTCTCTTTTCCAGAATATACGGAACTGGTACAAGAAATGATCGCCCTTGTGAAAGAGGAGATGAGCCATTTTAAAATGGTACACGATAGGATCATCGCGCGTGGGCAAACACTGGGCCATCAGCGCAAAGATGTATATGTGGGAGCGCTGTTAAAATTCTTTGGAAAGGGCGGCGACCGCACCACGCAGCTTGTACATAGGTTACTTTATGCCGCTCTTATTGAGGCACGCAGCTGTGAACGTTTCCGGATTTTGTCCCTACAACTCGAGGACAAGGAACTGGCAAAATTTTACCACGACCTCATGGCGAGTGAGGCCAATCACTATACCATGTTTTTGGCCTTTGCCCGAAAATACGGCGACCGTAAGGAAGTAGATAAAAAATGGGAAGATCTACTCAATTATGAAGCAGAGATCATGAAGGATTTAAGCAAAACAGAAAGTATTCATGGATAGTATCAAGTGCAGCTGCCTTGATACTATTTAAAACCGGAAGAATCGCTGAACCTTTCATTAATTAATAATCTTGTGCGCTTGCCACAAAGTAAAAATCAGAAAGTGTTTTTTCCTTCCGATGTATGCTTTAGGGAACCAGCCGGCTGTTCGGCAACCCTTTAGTTGGATTAAAATGGAAATATACCTGTAAATCCTATAAGCAAAAGAAGCTAGGCTACTCCGAAATTAGGGTAACAATCAAAGGATTTTGAATGATTTGAGTTTGTTTTTTCAATAGATCTTCCCAACCTTCCACTGTAGAGATTTGTCCGCTTTTTTTCCAGGCAAATCCTGCATAATAGGTAAGTGTATCCTGCGGCTTTGTTACAATTAGGATATTGCTTTGATCTTGAGCATTACTTATTCTGGCAAAAGCCGAATCGATCACTTTGGGATTCATAACAATGCCCTCGCCCACATAAGAATCATCTATGGCTTCCCAGTGGCTGAACCAGCCTTCCTTTTTTTCGATATGGTTGTCGCCTTTGTTGTCGTGCAGGCTAATACCAACCGTATAATTAGGAATGGAATCCTTTGCCGAAAGCATTATTTCAAATTTTGAAAAATTAGATCCCAGATTCAAGGTAATCCTTTTGGTTTCTTGTATGGCATACCGGCTCCAAGGCGCATAGCTCAACTCAAAAACCGTACGCAATGGGCCGTCTGCAATGGTTTTATGAGTAGTAAAGTTATTTGATACATAGAGGCTATCGTCATCCCAAACGCCTATACCACCAGTACCACGACTGCCTCCCACATGATAGGGATCGTAGCCTTCCCCACGATCTGTATGATAATAGCCCGGGGTTTTTACGTGACCGGCATACCACGTATTGATGATGGGTTTTTCAGTTCTCTTGAGCCATAGATCAATCCCACTGGAAAGCGTGCTTCCGGAAACACCGGCCAGAGCCTCTTTTTCGCCTGTTGGGCCATAGGTTCTGAAGGCAACCTTGTCGTTTCCCCAGGCGTAATCATCTGTACGTTCTGGCACAAAGCGGGAATAGGCAACAACATCGCTTGTGGGATCAGTAATCGTACTATCCATAACGAACGTATACGTAGATGTTCCGTTTGCAGGAACTTCCGCCTGAAATAAAAAGGTGTCGATCGCGCCGTCTCCATCAGAATCCATAGGTTGGGTTCTTTGGTATTTTTTACTTTCAGCATCTTGAACATGAAAGTATTGCAATTCATTTTTCTTGATAGCGTTCAAATCTTTCACGGGAACCGATACAATTTCCTGTCTTTTAAAATCCAGATCGTTGCTTACCTTAACCTGCATTGGTTCTTGCTGCGTACAGGAAAATAAGAACAGACCAAGAAAAACTAAACTTGCGATTTTTTTCATAATTTTTAAATTATAGCATTAATGAACTTCGGAATTCTTTTGCTACCTTGACTCCACTTTAATGATAGCAACAGGAGTAGCAAATTTTAAACCTTCAATACAAACTTCCCAGTAAAGGCAGGCCACTTTCGCCATTTCCGAATCTATGGTAGCGGAAGCCGGTAATATACCAAGTACAATCCTCTTTCTATGGGATTTTCATGTTAGAATTACAACTGGTCGCAAAAATCTGCGATGCCTTATTTTTTTGGATCATTTCGTTATTCTCAGAAATTTATAGGGCTCCAAAGATTTACTGATGTCGGCGAAACACACTTTATAATTTGGGTGAATAATATTTGCTTTTTTTACGTAATAGTTGATTTCAGGATCTGCATAATAGACAATTAATGTCAAATCAATGGAGATTTCAGCCCTTATTCGGTAGTTTTCAGTACTTATTCACCGTTTTCCTTGGTATATTTTGAAGGTGAATTTTTAAGATCCGAAAGCCTTTCTGCGGAAGTGACTATTTTCAGAAGCATCTTAAATTGAGGGTTATAAATGGTAATCCACTGCCATACGCGTTATCCTTCTTTTCTATGGATTTTTTTTAAATTTCGCCTAGCGAAAAAGAATTATAACAGACTATCGCTATTTAGTCAAATCCTTTCGCAAGCTAGAAAGACCTGTTTACATTGGCTATTTATTGTGTTCATAAAGTAGCGGATTAATGAGCCTGATCGATAGCTATATTCTGCCCGCTCCATAATTTCTTTTGTGTCCATGATTCTGCCGGCGCTGTCCAGAATGGATCGTCCGGTGCTAATCCTAAAACGAGAAAGGCCTCGCTGCACAGATATAGGCTTCCGGTGGAAATATAGGCCTCACCAATTTTATTTTGATGTCCTACCAAACCAACTTGTAACCAGCCATTTGCATCAAAAGTGCCCGGCGCTTCAATTTGATTTTTAATAACTGCATAAAGCGCGGCGCGTACTTGGCTGGGCACTATCTCTTCAGGTAGTTGTTTCCGAAGCGTAACTTGCGACAGCAGATGAAAAGCACCAAACCGGTACGCCAGCGAGCGCCCTATGGGCGGATAGGTGCCCGTTGGCGAGATCAACCGTTCTTGGATTTGGGCATACCGTTGCGCCCTTTCCTGTACTTTTTTATAATCTTCTGGTCGGCCCACGCCTTTTTCTTCCATTGTTTTTAGGATGTCCAAAAGCGTGGGCTGTATCACGTAACTATTGTAGTAATCCCAGTGAAAATCCGGCCCATCACCATATATGCCGTCGCCGAGGTACCACTCCATATGTTTTAGTACCGGTTGTTCCAACCGAAACAAATCGGCTTTGCCATCAAATTTTAGTAGCGCCGCTTCTACCATGCCGGTAAACAGCAACCAATTATTGTAATAAGGTTCTATTTTTTGAGTGGATTTCAAGGCTTTTATGACATTCTGCTTTGTTTTATCTGGTAGGGGATCCCAAAGCTGCGTGGGTGCACGAAGTAAGGCTTGCGCGAAAAAGGCCGCGTCCACCAGCGGTTGTTGGTTTTCAATAAAATTCATAAAGTCGGCAGATTCTGGGTCGGTGGCTTGATCAATTGCTTTCTGGGCAAGTTCAATATATTTCTTCCGCAGCTTTCCTTCTTCAGTTTTATCAGCGCCCAGTTCAAGCCACGGTGCCATTCCTGAAAGTGTTCGCCCAAAAGCTTCCAGATAGGTGACTTGAGTACGATCGTCCCAGGCTCCTGGTGATAGCTCTACGGGCATATTTTTTTTGAGTTCGCCTTTACTCAAATTGGTCAACACAGGATCTGCAATCTTTACCAAAGATTGTACATAATACTCCCGAACCTTTTTTGGATTTAATTCTTCCACATTGGTTTGCGCATAAGTAATCGTGGTCATTGCAAAAGCAATGCAGACTATTATAGATAATGATACTTTCATAGATGTTAATTTTTATGGAAAACGTGTTCGTAGTCCACTTGATGTTATTTCGGAAATTCAGTAGCGTAGAATAACCGCCATTTCCGCCCATTGCCAAATGCAACAGGATATATTGTGGCCAACGGAAGAAGTTTAATTCGACTGGATTTTACATTTAATTTAAATCAATTGCATGGAGCAAATTATAATCCACTCAGCTATCAGTAGCTTCTTCGATCCAATTCATTTTTCGGAAATACTATCAAAATTTTCAACATTAGACCTCACAGGTTTCCAAAACCAGTGAGGTTTGATCAAATCCGTAATTCTGAATTTATTTTAGAAACTCATCAAACTAATTTACAGAATGTTCGCGAACCTGAAACAATTTCAAGTTGATCAAAATTGAATCTTATAAAAAGATAGATTTCACTTTTCTCCATTTTTTTACAATATTTTTTCTTCGTATAAAATGCCTTCTTATAATTGCCTTATCGATCCGTTAATTTAAGCGTCAACCTTCCTAAAACGTAGGTTCATTTATTATAGTCAATCGGAAATATGCCGTAATTCAAGGAGAAAATCGAATGAAATTATAGGACAAGCATTTCCACATTTTGATGGTTTCTTTAAAACAACATTCTTGAAACACCTCGGTTCAGCGCGTTTCTTTGTCGCCATGCAAACCACCTTTGGCGCCAGCACCAATTTCACTTAAAAATACGGGTTTATAATAGGCAAAACCCCCAATTGGATTTCTCCCTGGCCCTCGGCAGATTGCCGTACCAGCCCAAGTATTCATTTACCAAAGCAATATCGGTAAACGCGCCCAACGGATCGTCAACATAATTTTTTCCACTATTGTACCCCACTTCCAGCGCTGCGGAAACCAGACGCGTATCATATATGTTTTTTGCGACTTCCACCAAGGTTTTCATAAAATTGGTTCGTGTTTCGCTTTTTTTAAGTACTCCCGTTGAACAATAAACAGGAAACTGATATATTTTTTTAAAGACATTTTTGATGAAATTATTGAATTAAAGAAATAGTATATGAATAAGCATACGCGTTTTTTTCTAGGCGATACTGCTCGTGCGGATGAGCACCCCAACTATTATCACCGCCCAGCCCGCGCTGCGCAAGATCTATATGCAAGAACACTTTATCCTGCACTTTTAAATCGGTAGGGTGACGCTGCACCTTTTGCCCACCGGGATCCAACTCTTCGGTGGGAATGTTCAAAGCACTGAAACCAAGTGGTTGCGCACCGCTGATCTTGATGCCCGCTCCATTTTTATCCTGCAAGGTCAACCAACGTACATCGGTTTTATAACCGGCTTCCTGTGGGCGAATGTACGTCCACGTAAACTGGTTCTCGACCCTGTCTTTATAATCGCCCACAAAGGCAGAAGTATTTCTATCGGAATAATTCTCCAACGGGCCGCGGCCGTAATATTCCAGGGCATCGTACGTTCCCAGAAGCTCCATACGCATCCCAAAACGAGGGATTTCCGGAAGGTCTTTATTGCTGTTTAAAGTTGCGGTAACCCTGATATTTCCGTTATTTTCAATCAGATAATTTATGGTGTAGGGCACATCTACGCCGGCCAATTCGTAAGTCACGGTAATGGGCAGGCCAT
>JBDNGW010000018.1:0-1946 GCA_041689735.1 Leeuwenhoekiella sp.
ATTATCTGCGAGAACGGATTGATTTACCTGCACCCTCGTTTTCACAATACCGACAAGGTGACCACTATTCTTGACGGCGTAAAAACCGAGCATGACTTCGATTATAAGGCAAAAGGATACAATTTCGAAATTATGCACATGGCAGACCTATTGCGCGAGGGCAAAAAAGAAAGTGAACTGATGTCTCATGATTTTAGTCGGCTTATTATTGATACGCTTGATGAAATACGGGAAAGAATAGGTTTGGTTTACTGAAAACTAACTACGTTTGAAATGTTTTTAGTACTGAAGGAATTTAGTTCTTTAACCTCGAATTTTTCTTCGAAGAGATTTAAATCCTAAATTTTATAGATTTTATAGGTTTTATAGGTTTTATTGAATGTCCACAAAGGCTCTGTTTAGAAATAACCTGCCCATTTCTATGGGTTATTTTGCCCAGCAACTGTGTTGAAAATACTCGCCATAGCTACGGCTATGTCTGCGTTTTTCGCCTTGTTGATGAACAAAATAACTGCCTATAATTCGGTCACTTTATTTCTGAACAGATCCAAAGTGTCCAAATACCCTTTATTCTTATTAATAGTTATCGGAATTATTTTAGGATCCCACATTGTAATACATTTATCTTAAAATCTAATTTGAAAAATTGAAACAAAGATGCTTATCGGCCAAAGCAGATTTAGCATCCCCAAAAATTACTTTTAAGACTAATATATAAAAATTCAATCGATAAATTATACATTGAAACTTCAATACTTCAGAATTGAATTTACTAATGGAATAAACAATGTATTTCACTGATTTTAAAGGAATAATTGTTTCAATTCTATTTTATTTTTCCAGAAAATAAAAAGGAATTAATCGATTGCATAGTGATCTTAGATTATATTGCAGCTATGGATAATAATGAGAACGTCAAAGTAACCATTTATGACATTTCAAAAAAATTAAACATAAGTGCGGCCACCGTTTCCAGAGCGCTAAATGACAATCCCAAAATAAGTCAAAAGACCAAAGAATTGGTACTGAAAACTGCCAAGGAGATGAATTATATTCAGAACCGGTTGGCACAGTCCTTAAAAAGCGGCAAAACCTATAACGTTGGTATAGTGCTCCCTTACATTGACCGTAAATTTTTCTCCTCCGTGATCCGTGGTATTGAAGAGGAACTTTCGCCTCGTGGTTATCACGTGATCATCTGCCAAACCCATGAAGCTATTGAAAAAGAGATTCGCAATATTGATGCGTTGCTCAATACGCAAATAGACGGGATTTTTATGTCCATTTCAAAAACAACGGAAGATACCCGTCATATCCAAAAAGTATTAAATACCAGAACTCCGCTTATATTTTTTGACAGAAAAAAGGATCTTCCAGGTTTCAGCTCGGTAACATTAGATGACTTTAAAGGTGGGTATCTGGCTACCGAACATCTTATTCAGCAAGGCTGTAAGAAGATAGTTCATTTTAAAGGGGATTCTAATCTAGAGATTTATTCCAATCGGGAAAATGGTTATCTAGCTGCCCTAAAAAAATATAATATTCCAATTAATCAGGATTTTATTATACAGGTAAACAGTACAATCAAAGCTGGGGCGAAAGCTATTGTCCAACTTTGGCAATCAAGCGAAAAACCTGATGGTATTTTTTCGGCAGGGGATTACTCGACCCTTGGCGCCATTCAGAAATTGAAGCAAATGGGAATACGAATCCCAGAAGAGGTTTGTGTTATTGGTTTTGGCAATGAGCCATTTACCAAACACATGGAAATGCCCATTTCGTCAATTGATCAAACTCCGTTGGAAATGGGAAAGATAGCCGCCCGGGTGTTTTTAGAACAAATAGAAGGCAAGACTTTAACCAATGAAAAGAAAGTAGTTTTAGCGCCTAGATTATGTATCCGAAGTTCATCCAACCGAAATCTATAAAGAAACACCCCTTTTCCA
>JBDNGW010000019.1:0-8030 GCA_041689735.1 Leeuwenhoekiella sp.
CAGTGGGAATATTACTGATAAGATGGTCAATGAATACCTAGAACATCATAGGAGGAAGGGTGCTAATGATAACTCTGACTTCATATTGGAATAAGCAAAGTAAGGACTTTCAGTCCTGTTAATCAACCCCTGCACTTTTAGCAGGGTGGTTTAGTTATCAAATGATAACAACACTATTTTTATCAGTTCATTGAAAAATTTAAATCATTTTATCAATAAATAATTATGATCAAATCAATAAAACAATTTTTAATACTTCCTCATCTATTTCTTATAATAAACTTGATAGCACAGGATACTGGAGATTTAAAACCTACCTACACCGCCCCAACATGGGAGAACCCAGAGTGGGAGAATCCAGAGATTTTTCAGATTAATCGAGAAAAGCCAACTGCAACCTTTTATAATTATCCTTCAGTGAAAGACGCGCTTTCCAATGAGGACTGGCAAAAATCTCCCTTTTATCAATCACTCAATGGTACATGGGATTTTTATTATGCAGACAGCGTCCAGGCGCGCCCAACTGATTTTTATAAAGAGAATTTCAACCTAAGCGGCTGGGACAAGATCGAAGTACCTTCCAACTGGGAAATGAAGGGCTACGGAATCCCTATTTATACTAATGTCGTTTATCCTTTTCCAAAAAATCCACCATATATACCACACGACTTTAATGACGTAGGCAGCTATAAGCGCGATTTTGAGATTTCCGATGATTGGAAAGGCAAGGATATTTACCCTCATTTTGAGGGAGTGAGCGGCGCGATGTACATCTATGTTAATGGCGAGATGGTGGGGTATAATCAGGGTAGTAAAACCGCTGCGGAATATAATATAGGTAAATACCTAAAACCGGGCAAAAACCAACTTGCCGTACAGGTTCTGCGTTGGAGTGATGGCAGCTATATGGAGGATCAGGATTTCTGGCGCCTGAGCGGTATCGAACGTGATGTGTATCTTTTTGCTCAAGAGCCGGTTTAGGTCGATGATTTTAGGATCGTAAGCGATCTGGTCAATAACTATAAGGATGGTGCTTTTACTATTTCGCTTCAGCTAAATAATACTACCGGTAAAAAAGCAAAACGAAATCTTGAGGTCAACGTTTTAGATAATAAAAACCAGCTATTACATTTTATCAAAACCGTAAATGTTGCTCCCGGAACGTCAAAAGTTGAATTTACCGGCAGCATTCCCGACGCAAAACCATGGACGGTCGAAACGCCAAATCTATACGATGCCACCATCGCCCTGAGTGATACGAATGATAAAGTGGTTCCGGCAACGGATGTAAAGGTTGGTTTCAGGAATCTAAAAATTGAGAACAACCAGTTTTTGGTCAACGGAAAAGCGGTGCTTATTAAGGGCGTTAACCTGCACGATCACGATGAGAGCACTGGGCACGTGATCAGCAAGGAGCTTACTTTAAAGGACATGAGGTTAATGAAGGAGGGCAACGTGAACGCCATACGCACCAGTCACTACCCCAAAAATCCGTTTTTCTATGCAATGGCCGATAAATATGGCTTTTATGTCGTGGATGAGGCCAACATAGAAACACACGGAATGGGCGCTACCAACCAGGGTCTCGACAATAATGAGGGAGCCAAAAAAATACACCCGGCTTATCTACCAGAATGGCGTGCGGCGCACATGGATCGTACCGAGCGTATGTATGAGCGCGACAAAAACCACCCGAGCATCGTTACCTGGTCACTGGGCAATGAGGCTGGCAATGGGCAGAACTTTGTAGATACCTATAACTGGATGAAGGAACAGGATTCCACCAGACCGGTGCAGTATGAGGGTGCTATTCAGTATTCAAATACCGATATCACGCCACCCATGTACACGCAACTGCCCGATCTGATAAGTTATGCCGAAAACGATCCCAAACGTCCTTTGATCATGTGTGAATATGCACACGCCATGGGCAATAGTTTGGGTAACTTTCAGGATTACTGGGATATTATCAAAAAGTATGATGTGCTTCAGGGCGGATTCATCTGGGACTGGGTCGATCAGGGAATCCTGGCCAAAACTCCCGAAGGACGTGAATATTGGGGATATGGTGGGGATTTTGGTGCAGAAAACATCCAGAACGACGGCAACTTCTGCATTAATGGAGTTATCAATCCGGACAGGGTGCCACATCCCGGCTTTTTTGAGATGAAAAAAGTATATCAGGATATCAATTTTAAAAACGCCGATTTCCAAAATGGGACACTGACCGTAAAAAACGAATATTTCTTTACCAATCTTGACAGATTTGAATTTAGCTGGCAGCTTGATAAGGACGGGGAATCCGTCGCCAAGGGGAATATTGGTACACTTAATGTCGCTCCCGGCGATTCTACGGAAGTGAAAATAGATCTGCCCAAACTTAATATGAGTTCTGCGGAATATTCGCTTCAGGTTTATGCCAAAACTAAGTTTGAAGAGCGCTTGCTTCCGAAGGGTTACACCTTGGCAGATGAGCAGTTCCTTACCGGAAAATTTGTTCCTGCTTTAAGCAAAAACACTGATAATAAGATCATGGCCACGTCACGGGGGAATGATCTGACGTTAAACTCTGAAGCATTTACCGCTACTTTCAATGCCCAGACCGGAAGGCTGACCGCACTTGATTATGGCAATGGAAACATGTTATTACAGGGAATTCAACCGAATTTCTGGAGACCCACGACCGATAATGATTTTGGTTTTAACATGCCAAAACGCATGGGGATTTGGAAAGAGGCTTCCGAAGATCAAAAACTGGTTTCCGTACAATTGAAGGACAACGGAAAAGATATCGATCTGAAAAAGCTGAAGAACAAAAAACTGAGCAACGAGATCAGCGTCGAGACCGTTTACTCGCTTCCTGAAGATGCCGGAAAAATCCATGTCAACTATACCATAGATGCTTCGGGACAGATCACGGTCAATAATAAACTTACGGATTTGAATACAGATCTGCCCAATATGCCCAACTTTGGCAACATCCTGATCCTTGACAATAAATACGATCAGGTAAACTGGTACGGCCGCGGCCCACAGGAAAACTATCAAGACCGTAAGACCGGTGCTTTTGTAGGGAGTTATTCCGCGTTAGTGTCCGATCTTTATTTTGCCTACGTACGCCCACAGGCCAACGGGTACAAAACTGATACGCGCTGGGTAAGCTTTACCGATAAATCCGGAAAAGGAATTGAGATCATTGGTGAGAAAACGTTTGGATTTAGCGCGCACCACCAGTACAACAATGACTTTGATTCTGGAATGGAAAAGAAACAGCGTCACATGTCTGACATCATACAGCGCGATCTGGTCAATGTGAACATCGATGCCATACAAATGGGTGTGGGAGGTAACAACAGTTGGGGCATCATGCCGCTGGACAAATACCAGATCCCAGCGGGCGAGATGAGCTATACCTATATTATTCAGCCTTTGAAATAGTTTTCTCGATTACCACCCGGTGGCTTTGGTACATTTGGCGTAGCCAAACACTCAGCCACCTAGCATCCATTTTCAAAATGAAGATCTCGGATATCGTGGATTTGATCATCTTCATGTTTACTAAAAAGCCGCTTATTGAACTAAAACCATAGACGGTTGAGTACCGCCCTTTTCGTGCGGTGTATCGAAACCCCGGCTCACTTCGGTACATTCGGCGGTGCCCACACTCAGCGACCTAGCATCCGCTTTGAGAATGTAGATCCTGAATAGTATGCTTTGATCATCTTCAAATTCACAAAAGTCCTTACGGAGCTAAATTCAAAGGCGGTTGAGTGCCGCGCTTTTCGCGCGGTGTACCGAAACCCCGGCTTATTCACAAAGTGCCTATCCATTTTCTCGATGTTTCAGAGTGATCAGATTTCATATTAAGATAAAATTGATTATTTTTAATCATAATTATGTTCTACATAAAATTTGAAATTGAGAAAGTTCGGATGCTTGCGCTGAAACAGTTATTATATCGTCCATCTTGATTTCATTCCAAATTGATCATTTTATCTCAAACTAAGCGGTATGGATTTTTTGGATTACTTTATACCTTAAGCAAAACATAGAAAATTGCCGCCTATTTTGTATATAAAGTTCACCAAGACTTAATACGAATCTTTTTACCTAAAAAAACCTATCCAACTATACAATTATGATATTAAAAACCAGACTCCTACTTTTTATAAGCATATTGGCCTCTATTTTTTGGACTTCTACTAGTTCTGCCCAAGTACAATCGAACACTGAAGAGCTTGTACTAATCCCAAAACCGGCGGAATTGGAGCTTCACGATGGCAATTTCACTTTTAATGAAAGCACTGTCTTTGTAATAGAAGATAAGGAGCAGAAAAGACTGGTGCAACTACTGGGCGACAGATTTAAAACCGCAGCTGGGTTTTCCATAAATACTTCAAAAAATGCTCCCAAAAGCAATTACATCAAATTTACACAAAACGATGATCTGGGCGATGAAGCCTATACGTTGACTGTTGCCAATGCAAAAATAGAGATTGGCGCCAAGGCACTTTCGGGACGTTTATATGCATTGGAAACCATCAGACAATTGCTCCCCGATGCCATTGAAAGCGATCAACAAGTAGAAAACGTAAACTGGACGATCCCGAACCTTTCTATTAAAGACGAGCCGCGGTTCGGCTGGCGCGGGCTGATGCTGGATGTGTCGAGGCATTTTTTCAAAAAGGACTATATCCTGAAAACCATTGATAGGTTGGCAATGCTTAAAATGAACACGCTGCACCTACATCTAGTGGACGGATCAGGGCTGGCGTGTTGAGATCAAAAAATACCCAAAACTTACCGAAGTCGGTGCATGGCGTGTAGATCAGGAAGAAAAGCACTGGAACGCCCGTAGTGAAAACAAACCGGGTGACGAAGCTACTTATGGCGGTTTTTATACCCAAGATGGCATTAAGGAGATCGTGGCCTACGCCAAAGAACGTGGTGTGACCGTAGTTCCCGAAATTGAAATGCCCGCGCACGTGATGAGCGCTATTGCCGCCTATCCAGAACTTTCTTGCACCGGCAAACCTATCGCGATACCTTCGGGTGGTGTGTGTGGCCCATTACTGATATCTACTGCGCCGGAAAGGATAGCACTTTTGATTTTCTCGAAAATGTACTGCTTGAGGTCATTGATCTTTTCCCGTCAAAATACATTCACGTAGGCGGCGATGAGGCTACTAAAACGGAATGGGAAACTTGTGCTTCCTGCCAACAAAGGATGAAGGACGAAGGTCTGGAAAATGTGTAGGAGCTGCAAAGCTATTTTATGAAACGCATAGAACGTTTTATCAGTTCTCACGATCGTATTTTGATCGGTTGGGACGAGATTTTGGAGGGCGGTCTTGCTCCTGGAGCGACCGTGATGAGCTGGCGCGGTATTGATGGCGGTTGGGAAGCTTCCAAGCAGGGACACGATGTGGTCATGACGCCGGGAAGTCCGCTGTACCTTAATATTTATCAGGGCGATCCCGACTCGGAGCCCATTGCACAAGGCGGATATAATCCGTTAAAATCGGTCTATGATTTTAATCCCATTGTCGATAGTATGACCGTGGAGCAGGAGAAACATGTATTGGGCGGCCAGGCCAACCTTTGGACTGAATATATCTCTACTGAATCCCATTCCGATTATATGCTTTTCCCCCGTCTGGCAGCCGCGGCAGAGATTTTCTGGACACCTCAGGACAAACGGAACTGGCAGGATTTTTCGCCCAGAATACAGCAAATGCTGCACCGTTTTGAACGTATGGGTATCAATTATTCCCGTAGTGCCTATGATGTAACGGTCGGTACCGAGATCGATCTAAATGACAAAAGCCTAAAAGTTATTCTTAATAATGAATTCCCCAATACCCAGATCCGTTATGCTTCCGGTGATGCCTTATTAGATATGCAGGCAAAATTATATGAAGTGCCTATCGACATGAATACTACAACGAAGCTTAAAGCAGGCGTTTTTAAAGATGCAAAGATGCTTGGGGATACTTTGGTCAAAACTTTTCATTTCCACAAAGCAGTAGGAAAAAAAGTTAGCTATGAGCCCAAATATAACGATCAATATCAAGACCAAGGTACAGTAACGGTAGTTAATGTGCTACGCGGAGGCAAAAACTTCCACGACGGCCAGTGGGTCGCGTGGTTGGGCATGGATGCTGAAATAAGCATCGATCTGGATAAAAATGAAAAAATCTCGCAGGTTACCGTAGGCAGTATGGAAGACCAGGGTTCCGGCATTTATTTTCCCGTAAATGTGGAGGTTTTTCTCTCACAAGATGGAACCAATTATGAAAGTGTGGGCAACAGGTGGCGCAAATTTGAAAACAACGGCTACAGTACATTAAAGGATTTCAAAGTGACTTTTGAACCAAAGGAAGCCCAGTATGTACGTGTAAAAATCACCAATCTGGAAACCCCTCCCAATGGCGGCGGTTCGTGGATGTTTATTGATGAGGTGATTGTGGAGTAGATGATCAATATCTTAAAATACATTATGATTCTAAAGATAAATGCCAATAATAATAGCAATAGCAATATATAATGTTTATGAATTTCAAAATAAAACCATATTTGCTGCTCCTTAATTTTCTGATTCCTGGAATGATTCTGGCTCAGGATGCACAAAAAATAACGGTTTTCGACCAAGTACCGCTAAATTTCAACGGGCAAAAGAAGCTGATCAAGGGTGTGGAATACTTGCAGGATGGCCGTATCGTTTACAGGAAAATAAAGACGCCCAGTTTCCCAAATGGTACTGATGTAAAGGTAAAAATGCATTTGAAATCCGCTGGCGATCGCTGGGATAAATCAGGTTCACTCTTTGTGATTCCAGATTCCACCAAAACCACATTTCTAGATATTGCCAATGGCACAAAGGAATATCCCGCAGCCTCTGGACAGGACAATTATCCCGGGATCAAAATTGGCGATGGATATGAGCCGGCGCTAGAGCTTATGCGTTTTATGACTCCTTTTGGTGTGGGTTATTACAGTGATGAAAAAAAGAATCTCTTAATTGAGTATAGCAGACCAGTTTATGTGCCCAAATGGGAAAATGAAGTTGTATGGGAAATGGACGTTTCTCAACTAGCCGGCGAACTTCAGGGTAATATTCTGATCGGAGTTTGGTTGGACACATGGACTCCGGAAGGTTATGAGATCAGTGTGGAACTGGAATTTTCCGGCAGGGCGCTTCCATCCTTAGAAGTGATACCGATTGTAAACACTGTCTATTATGCAGGTCAAAAGCATCCAGATCTGTTTGCCTTTCACCCCTTAAAAGCACAGTTTGAACTACCGGAAGATGCTAAGAATGTCAAGTTGTATTATATAACCACAGGTCATGGCGGCCATAGCGGTGGGGATGAATTTATCAAATTGAACAATACTGTAACAGTTGACAATAAAAAAGTTCTCGATACCATCCCGTGGCGCGATGACTGCGCTAGTTTCCGCAGGTTTAACCCTTCCTCGGGCGTCTGGATCAGAAAAGATAGTGCACGTTTTTATAACAAAAAGGGCGATAGGGAGATCAAGGAGATTGAAGAACGCCTTGCCTCCTCAGATCTTTCCCGATCCAACTGGTGCCCCGGTTCAAAAGTGGAACCTATGATCGTTGATTTAGGTAATCTAGACAAAGGAAAACATGAAATGAGTATCGCTATTGATGCCACACCCATTGACGGGGATAAACTGAACCACTGGCTGGTTTCGGCTTATGTTACCTATGAAAAATGAATATTTTAGAGCAATCAAAAACGACCTTGACATTCTTTTTTTTGAGTATATAGCCGTTTAGAAAATGTGTAGGACAATTCTTCTAAAAGTAGTAAATATGTCTAATGACCGACATAATTTTAAATAATAAGAATTGAAATCAATAATATTATTTTATGACTATCCGCAACTAATACCAAGTCGTTTCAAGAGCAGCTATTAATAGTCTATCCGATAATTTGTCGCCAAAATATCTTCTGTTGAATTTGTAGCAAAATTCGTCCAAATAATTTTGCATATATTGGTCA
>JBDNGW010000020.1:0-3477 GCA_041689735.1 Leeuwenhoekiella sp.
TATTGGTCGAGGATATAGATATCAACTCAATCGCAAGAAGGTTGGTGCTTTACAGTGAATCCATGTCGTTTTTGATCAACCCACCAAATCCTGCAAATAACAGTAAATTAGCAGCTTAAATTAGGTGCGAAACTTGAGTTAATTATTGATTAATGATTATTTATTTTAATCTGTAGCTTTATATTTACTGATATCACATTGAAATTAAATGTTGTTTTGTTACCATTTTTCAGATTCCATCTCTAAATCCTCTTGAGTCGTGAATTCTCCACGCGCTATCTCGGCTTCGGCATCTAAAAGTTCTTGGAGATATTTTTTTCTTGTCAATGGATCGCCATTTACTGAATATGCGACACTATCGTTTTCCTTGTAACTCTCTACAACCGCCTTTAATACATTAAGTAAGCGTTCATCAGCCTCCTCAATATAATCTTTCAGCGTCTTTCTGAGTTCTAATGTTTCCATGAGATACATTTTTATCTTGCAGCATTAATAATTTTAATATAGGTTTTTCAATAAGACCAAAGGGGTCTTTTTATATGGAAATACAGAAATTAGTATCTAAAAGCTAGTTCATTCAAAAGATTCAGTGTTTCTGGAAAAATTTCTAGAAGTACTTAATGATTAAATTAATTCCCTGGCATTCTCTGTTGATTTCCAAGCACCAAATGAAATTTTTACTGGACTTTTTTTTATGCTTATTTCCTTTTTAATAGTGGAAGATAGAAGCTCTATCAATCCTAATTTCATTTCTAAATTTAGATTTGCAAGCAATCCAAAATAACCTTGTATCAATATTGCATCTATTTTTTTACTTTTCATGGTTTAGAATCCAATTAATTGTATAAAGTTACATAAATTAAAGTTTTAGTCCTTTCGGCAAAAATACAATTACCTTGAAATTCAAAAAACCCCTACTTTACTTATTTCTTTTTATCCTGCAGCTCATTGGACTTCGTATTCTGCGCGGGCATCCAGACTTTGTGGAGCGTTACTATTCCACCGGTATTTACCCCTACATTTCAAAAGCGTCTCGTTATATATTGGGCTGGATTCCGTTTTCGGTTGGCGATTTGCTTTATGCGGTTTTGATTGTTTGGTTGCTTTTTTCACTTTTTAAATTGATAAAAAAACGCTTTGGAAATGGGTTGAAATTCCTAACGGAAACGCTGCTTGCCCTCAATATAATCTATCTCAGTTTTCATCTGCTCTGGGGCTTTAATTATTACCGGCTCCCGCTGCACCAAGCGCTGAATATAGGAAATGAGTACACTACGGAAGAACTCGGTCAACTTACAAAACGCTTGATCGATCGATCGAATGAACTACACTCGGAGCTTCAGCCCAATGATTCAGCCGCGGTCTATTTTCCGTTTACGATTCAGGAGATTTTTGACAAAACACCTGAGGGTTATACTGAAATTGAAGCAAGCTTTCCCAAGCTCGATTATTCGCCCAAAAGCATTAAGAATTCCCTTTTTCGGTATCCGTTATCGGTCATGGGTTTTGGCGGTTATCTCAATCCCATTACCAATGAAGCGCAGATAAACGGACTTATTCCCGGCCACCGTTGGCCATTGGTAAGCTGTCATGAACAAGGCCATCAGTTGGGTTTCGCCAAAGAGAACGAGGCCAACTTTATTGGCGTTCTGGCTAGTACGAACAATCCCGATCCCTATTTTAAATATTCGGGCTATATTTTCGCCTTGCGTTATTGCCTAAACGAATATTATTTACGCGACCCAAAAGCTGCCGAAGCGCTAAAACCCATTATCAAACCTGGAATATTGGCCAATTATAAGGAATCTTACGATTTTTGGGCACGTTTTGAAAATCCGCTGGAGCCTTTCATCGAAGCTATTTACGGCAAATATCTGGTGGCAAATAACCAACCGGGGGGCATGCAAAGTTATAATTATGTTGTTGGGCTTCTGGTCAATTATTATAAAGACAAAAAATCACTTCCGTAGTGTTAAAAACGGTATTTAATAACATTAATATTACTGTATCTATTACCTTTTATTCGTATAATTAATTCAACCTTTTTATGTTAAAAAAACTATTCCTTTCGGGGGGTTTTCTTATTTGTGGCGTTTTGCTTCATGCACAAGATTACTTTCCCAAAAATGATGGTGTAATTACAGAAAACAATAATTACACGGTATTTAAAAATGCCTCCCTTCATCTCAACCCTTCGGAAACCATAGAAAACGGCACGCTGGTCGTTCAAAAAGGAAAAATTACGGCAGCCGGAAAATCGGTTTCTATTCCAGAACATTCGGTCGTCATTGACCTAATGGGAAAACATATTTATCCTTCTTTTATAGAAACATACTCTGATTTTGGGATCGAAAAGCCAAAAAAAGAAAGCAATGGACGCAGTCCGCAGTACGAACCCACGCGTGCTGGTTATTACTGGAACGATCATATTAGACCGGAAACCAATGCCATTGATGATTTTAAATATGATACTAAAACCGCCGAAGCAATGCTCAAAGCAGGTTTTGGCACCATACAGACTCATAAAGCAGATGGGATCGCCCGCGGTACCGGCCTTGTGGTTGCGCTCAACGAACAAGGAACCGAGGCAGATCGCTTGCTGAATGTAAGTTCCGCCCAATTTTTTTCCTTTGAAAAAAGCAATCTTTCAGACCAGTCCTATCCCAGCTCTATGATGGGTGCCACTGCGCTTATCAGACAGGTTTTTGTAGATGCGGCATGGTATAAAAAAGGGAACGAACCTACCCGCGATCTTTCGCTGGAAGCATTGAATGTAAATATGGATCTGCCCCAGATTTTTAAAGGAGATGGTTTATATGACGATCTGCGCATTGCAAGCCTTTCTAAGGAAACGGAGGTTCCTTTTATCATCGTGGGTGGCGGCGATGAGTATTTGCGTATCAACGAAGTTAAGCAAACCGGCGCGCAATATATTCTTCCTGTTAATTTTCCTGATGCTTATGATGTGGAAAATCCTTATCAAGCCAATTATGTTTCTTTAAGTCAAATGTTGAAATGGAATCAATCGCCGACTAATCCGGCAAAAATGCAGGAAGCCGGACTTACATTTGCAATCACCACCGCCGGACTCGAATCTCCTGATAAATTTATGGAAATGCTTCAAAAGGCGTTGAAATATGGCCTAACGGAAGAGCAAGCACTCACATCCCTTACCACTGTTCCAGCGAAACTGTTGGGACAGGAAGGAAAATTAGGAAGCTTGGAAAATGGTGCCTGGGCCAACTTTCTGATCACTTCAGGACACATTTTTGACAAGAAAACGGTGCTTTATGAGAACTGGGTTCAGGGAAATAAAAACACGATCAAGGATTCCGCAGTTAAGGATATCGACGGCACTTACAGCATAGCTCTTGCCGGTCAAAAATATACCTTGGAAATCTCAAAATCCACCGAAAAACCCAGTGTGACCGTAAAACAGGGCGAGACCAAACTGGGATCAAAAATTACGTATTCCGA
>JBDNGW010000021.1:0-5152 GCA_041689735.1 Leeuwenhoekiella sp.
ATTATAGGCAGTTATTTTGTTCATCAACAAGGCGAAAAACGCAGACATAGCCGTAGCTATGGCGAGTATTTTCAACGCAGTTGCTGGGCAAAAGAACCCATAGAAATGGGCAGGTTATTTCTAAACAGATCCTAAGTGACCACATCCTGGTCTTTTAGGCATCTAGAGATTTTGGAGAAAAATTCTTCCATTTTATACGGTTTTGGGATGATATCTGTAAAACCAGCTGCATAAAAATCATCAATTTTCTCATCAATAGTCGCCGCAGTAAGTGCCAGTATAGGGATGTCTTCGTTAAATTGGCGTACTTTTTTAGTAGCTTCGGTACCACTTATTCCCGGCATATGAATATCCATAAGAACCAGGTCATATTCCTCAAAGCGTATTTTTTCAACAGCGATTTCCCCATTATCTGCCACGTCGCACTGCATGCTGTTTTTCTCCAGGATCTTGCGGGTGATCATCTGGTTTATTTTATTGTCTTCTACAACGAGAACGCGTCGTCCTTTAAGGATTTCATAATCTATATCGTACACTTTTTCTTTGTTCTTTTCGCGGTCCTGTTCTTTGACCAAATTATATTTTAGATCAAAAAAGAACTTAGAACCTTTGCCTAACGTACTTTCTAGATCTATGGAACTGTTCTGTAAATCGAGCAAGCGCCGAACGATGGATAGACCGAGACCGGTACCACCAAATTTTCTGTTGATCTGCACAGAGCCCTGGGTGAAATTTTGAAAGATGTTTTTCTGTTTTTTCTTACTGATGCCTTCACCGGTATCTTCAACCACAAAGTGCAGAACGATTTCGTTATCGTCCTGGCTTATTACTTCTATTCGCACAAAAATCTGTCCATCGCGGGTGAACTTATTGGCGTTTCCTATAAGGTTTATCAAAACCTGAGATAACATAAGTGGATCGCCCATAAGCTGTTCGGGAATAGAGCTGTTATAGTTGAGATCTAGCGAATTTCCTTTTTCTTCCGCAGAGCCGGTGAGTGCAAAAATCACATCGTCCACCCGTTTTTTAAGGTTAAATGAAGTGTATTCCAGCTCTACTTTATTAGCTTCTAGCTTGTTAAGATCCAGTATATTGTTAATAAGCGACAATAGGTATTCCCCTGAAAATTTAAGGGAATCCAGATGTTTTTTCTGCTCCTCGGTGGGGTTTTCTTCCATTAGCAAATGGGTGAGACCGGTCACGGCATACATCGGCGTGCGCAACTCATGGGTAATGGTGGATAAAAACTGGGCCTTGACCATAGAGGCTTTTTCTGCATTTTCTTTTGCTATAACCAGTTCTGAATTTTTGGTCTGTAGCAGTTCGTTGGCCTTGGCTCGCAAGTTGTTGTTTTTATATAGCGAAAGGGCAAGTAGGCAAAGAATAGTAAAAAGTGCAATTACCAGAACAGTGGTGATTTTGCTTGCCTGAATTCTACGCTGCGCCCTAAAATCGGTAGGATCAAGTTCTGCAAGTGAAGGGTTGGCGGTCATTATGTTTACATTCTCACCCTTCAACTTATTTGAAGCAGATTGCTTCACATAAAACTCTTGAGAAAGACTGTACGCTTTCTCATAATTCCCTTGCGCTTTGGCTAAATTGCTCAAAAAGGAAAGGCATTCCAATTCTATCTGAGTAAATTTTTGCTTCTGACTTAAAATGAGGGACTGTGTGGCATATTCTTCCGCTTTTTCGATATTTTTTAATGCTTGCTGAGCTTTTGCGGTCTGTAGGAGCGTTTGGGCGCTCAGATATCCGGTATTGTCATTATTGGAGAAATAATCCTGCGCCTGCTGAAATTTTAAAATAGCTGCGGCGGGTTTGTTGTTCTTTAAATGTAACGTACCCTGAGAAAGATAAACTTGTGCCAGGTGGGCATCGTCCTGCGTGATTAAAAAAATGGTCTCGGCTTCGGTAAAATAACGATCCGCAGTGGGAAGTTCACCAGCATTGAGATTAATGGTGGCATAGGTAATATAACTTTTGCCCAGCTCCTCATTGTTCTCTAATTCGCGTTGCAGCTTTATGGCCTTTACACTCTCTGCACTTGCTTTTTCAAGGTCCTTGAGCATTAAATATACACAGGCTAGCGCACTCGTATTCTTAGCGAGACTTTCATTGTCATTTATCGATTTTGCAAGTCCTTGAGCTTTTTTGAAATTTTCTATAGTAGTATTATAGTCTGCCTGTTTTACATTATCAAAAGCGTCGGCGTAAAGGGAATCCATCTGACCTTTTACCGCATTGATATCCATTCTGGTTTTTTGGCCAACAGAAAACTGGTAGCACAACATTAATGTAAAAAGTAGTATTCTACTTATTAAAGGCATTGTAGAGTAATTATTTTGCCCTAAATATAGCCACTTTTGACCACTTTGATCCAATTCAGTCGTTTAGATTTTAATTTTGTTCGTTACAGATAAGAATACCAAGGTCAATAAGGCGGGACGCGTAGCCGGTTTCATTGTCATACCAGCCTATTAACTTTACCATATTGCCTATTACAGAGGTCATCTCTGCGTCAAGAATGCAGGAGTGGGTGTTGCCCACGATATCTATGGATACCAGTGGGATTGTGGTATATTCAAGTATGTTTTTGAGGTCATGGGAAGCGGCTTTTTGAAAAGCGGCATTTACGGTTTTTATATCGGTCTCACGCGCTACGTTTATGGTAACATCTGTCAATGACCCATTGGCGACGGGCACGCGTATTCCACAGCCACCTATTACGTTTTTCAATTCAGGGAATATTTTGGTCAGCGCTTTTGCCGCGCCAGTTGTTGTGGGTACGATCGACTGCCCGGCGGCCCTTGCCCGACGTAGATCGCGGTGCGGCTGGTCATGCAGGCTTTGATCGGTAGTGTAGGAATGAACGGTAGTTATGTACGCCTGTTTTATGCCACATAGATCGTTGATCACCTTGATCATTGGCGCGGCGTTGTTTGTGGTGCAGCTGGCGTTTGAAATAATCCTGTCCCCTTTATTCAGAATATGCTCATTAACTCCAAGAACGACTGTTTTTATACGATCATCTGCAGGTGGAACGCTCAGGATCACTTTTGGTGCGCCTGCATTTAAGTGCCCTTCCAGCTGCTCATAAGTTTTAAATTTTCCGCTGCACTCCATAACAAGATCAACGTCCCATTTTTTCCATGGAATGCTTTCCGGTTGCATATGTGAAGTAAAAAGGGTTTTTTGACCATCTATTTGCAAAAAAGACTGTCCTTGCTGTTCCATACCTTCCACTCGCGCGGCAAAAGTACCGTGTACGCTATCATATTTGAGCAAATGTGCCATGGTAATGACTGGAGCAATATCATTTACCGCGACGACTTCTACATTTGGGTGCTGATGAAGCAATCTAAAAAGTCTACGGCCAATTCGGCCAAAACCATTAATGCCCAATCTTATTTTGGTCATAGCTACACGCGTATTTAGAACTGAATTGTGCAATTTTTGCCCCATTCCAGCCAATTTTCATAATCACTACGTGAAATTAAAATGGAAATATTTCATTAAAAATCTGGTCTACATATCTATAAATCCGGTCAAATGCCGTAAATATAAACGTATAACCTGAATTCTTCGTACTATATTAGATGATGTAAATCGACAATTCAAAATCTCCTACAAAATCTCCTACAAAATATTTTAAAAAACGGTGGAAATGACATGATTAAAATATTTTTATTACGTGTCCTTTGCCAAGGCTTTAATGTCTTCGGAAAAGTTGAATAAGCTTTGGGTTATTGTTTTGGCTGAAAAAATTTGAGCTGTTTTTTTACTTTTAATCTGAATTCTCATTTGATTTTCAAAAAATTCATAATTATTGCAATGAAAGTGATTTCCTCAAAAAAAAAAGGTTTACAAATGTATTTCGGGAAAATATCTTTATTTAATCGAAAAACGTTTTTGTCCAACTTCCTGCCGGCGGTGCAGGTATAAAATTTTTAGAGAATATCACTTGAACTTGCCTCCCAAAGGCAAGACAGGAAGGCTACACATTTTTATTAGCTTGAACCTAGGTCTACAATAAATGTTTTTGTGCCTTATAAGATGAACGTACCAGTGGACCACTTTCTACATGGCGGAAGCCCATTTCCAAGCCTAAAGTTTCATATTTCTTAAACTGGTCTGGAGTGATAAACTGCTTTATGGGCAGGTGTTTTTTAGAAGGTTGCAGATATTGACCTATGGTGACAATATTCACATCAGCCTCGCGCAGGTCTCGCATAGTTTGCAGCACTTCCTCTTCCAGCTCCCCCAAACCTAGCATAATGCCAGATTTAGTGCGTTTTATCCCGTTTTCTTTTAGGTATTTAAGTACGCCCAGACTGCGTTCATATTTCGCTTGTATACGCACCTCGCGGGTAAGTCGTTTTACGGTTTCCATATTGTGGGAAACCACTTCTGGCGCTACTTCTATTATACGGTCTATGTTGCGCTCGTTGCCCTGAAAATCGGGGATAAGGGTTTCCAATGTGGTTTCCGGGTTCATACGGCGAATCGCCTTTACGGTCTCCGCCCATAGTATTGATCCCATATCTTTGAGATCATCGCGGTCTACCGAAGTGATTACCGCATGTTTGATCTGCATCAGTTTTATGGAACGCCCCACTTTCTCGGGCTCTTCCCAATCCACCGTATCCGGACGACCGGTCTTAACGCCGCAAAAACCGCAGGAACGGGTACAGGTATTGCCCAGTATCATAAAAGTGGCCGTGCCCTCGCTCCAGCATTCACCCATATTTGGGCAGCTGCCGGAAGTACAGATCGTGTGCAGGTCATATTTATCAACCAAGCTTCTAAGCTCTGTATATTTTTTGCCCGTGGGCAATTTTACACGTAACCATTTAGGTTTCGGTTGGCGTACCGGGGCTTCTAAAACATCAGTATTCATCATTAAGCAATTTTGGAAAGCAAAGATACAAATTGTGAGCCAAATACTACTGGATATGGATACATGGTTCTTATTTTCTGTCAAAATCGGGTATAATCAACCCGATTTCATGTGTTTTTGACTAAATTATAGCTGAAATAAAATAAAGGTTTCAGATTTGTTTTCCATAGAAGCGGAAGGATTACAGCTTTTGAAATTTATTGCTTAAATTGTAGCATAATTATTGATAATTCGCCTTTAAAAACCATGCGC
>JBDNGW010000022.1:0-3403 GCA_041689735.1 Leeuwenhoekiella sp.
TAATAATATAATCAATGAGCAAGCGGATCAATTGCAGGTAACGGGAAATGTTGCTGCGCGAAATTTTGAATTTTCCATTTCTAAAAATTTTTTAGATCTCGAAAATGCCGCACAGGAAATGAATGGGCAAAGCGATTTGAAACAAAAATGGGATTCTCTTTCACAACGCTTAATAAAAATATTGTTTTTACCGCATTAATCGATGGAAAAGGTGAATTAATGGCTAATTATCCCAATGGTTTGAATCAAGAAAGCGCAAATAGATTACGCGCCTATCTCAATGATGAATTGAAGAGCGTTGACTCTCTTCATACCACTTATGTTAAAAGGTTAGAACAAACAGATAAAGAACATCTTTTACTGGTAAATCTTCCTTTACAGAGACAAAATTCACATAAATCAATTTTGGTCGGACTGAATATGGATGCTGAGCTTCAGGAAATCAGTGGTTTTCTTAGAGATTATGTTTTTCAGCTAAAGAATGAAAACGGCAAGGTAATTTATTTACACAATGACCTGGGCATAAATACTCTTGACGCTCCGTTACTATTTAAAAGTGAATTGGTTATAGGAGGCGACGCCATACAACACTGGTCTATAGAGTTACTTTACAAAAATGCTGAAATCTATCCCCATTTTACGATGATTTTAGACTGGATGCTGGTTTTTGGAATTCTATTATCATTTGTAATGGGCCTTCTGCTTTTTTTCTACCTTGAATCATTGGAAGCGGTAAAAAACACTGAATTGGCCAACCAGCAGTTGGTTCGGGCCAATGTAGAACTACACGACCAACGCCAAAAAGCGGAAAAAGCTTCTAATGCAAAAACCGAATTTCTTTCTAATATGAACCACGAGATCCGTACTCCGCTCAACGCGATACTGGGATTCTGTGAATTGCTGCACGCAGATAAACCAAAAGCAGAAAAAGACGATTATATAAAGATGATGCAAGAATCTTCAAAAACCCTTTTGGGCCTTGTCAACAATGTACTTGCAATTGACCATATAGCATCTGGCAAAGAGCGCCTGGCACAAGATCGTTTTGAACCTTGCGCGATCGTAGAAAATTTGATCTCGTTTTACAGTCCACAAATTTTGAGGAAAAAATTACAGTTGGTTATCAATGTTGATGGCTGTACTCGCAATCAAGTAATGGGCGATCGCACAAAATTTGAACAAATTTCTCTAAATATCTTCAGTAATGCCATAAAGTTTACTGAAACGGGCAGTATTACCTTAACCTGTGAAGAACGGTTAGTTAATGATTCTCACGTGGCTATTACGCTGATAATCAAAGATACTGGCATAGGAATTCCTTTAAGTAAACAGGAAGCTATATTTGACCGGTTTACACAACTGGATGTAGGTATACGAAAAAAACATTCGGGCAGTGGGCTGGGACTTTATATTACCCGCCAATTGGTATATCTCATGCACGGCAGTATTAGTGTTGAGAGTAAAGAGGGCGTAGGGTCGCAATTTCAGGTAAACCTTGAATTACCTACTGCTAACGATCAAAAAAAGGTCATAAATGAAAATATTGGAAAAAGCTGAAATCTTTGCAATTGAACGTGCTTGCGGTAGATGACAACAAACTAAATATGATCATTTTAACCAAATTGCTCAGTACTATGGAGATATGTACAGATATTGCTTATACTGGAAAAGAGGCTCTAAAAAAAACTGCGGCCAAAGAGTATGATATTATTTTTATGGATGTCCATATGCCAGAAATGGATGGTTTCGAGACCACGAGAAGGATAAGAACTACGGATAATAAAGTTTTTATTTTAGGACTTTCGGCAGACGCGACCACCAGTTCCATTCAAGAAGGTCTTTGCTCCGGAATGAATGAATACTTGACAAAACCATTAGACCTTGAGAAGTTGGCTACCATCCTTATGGCCCATTTTGAAGGTCAACTGGCGTAACTTATAAAGACTCATTTTTACTTATTTTATTGGCAGTTCCGCGTTCTTTTTGCGCTTTACCCACGATGGAATATTCAAAAGTGTAAGAATTTTCAGAAGTGGTTAAGATCTTAAAATGAAGCGCCTGGCGTTCACTCCTATTCGTTGGATTAATTTTATTGGCTATATACTCACAATTATTAATCCAGCGCACGCTTGACGAATCTGCCTTACCTTTATAATAATCAATTTCTAAGGTATCATTGCGCGTAAAGGTGGTTTTATTTACTTCCCCATTTATATAGGTCTCAAATTCAAACGTGCCGGTCTTAAAAGAAGCACAGTCCCGCTCTGGCGAGTAACAACTTATCGCAAGTAGCATCAGAAGGCTATAACAGTAATTACTTTTACTTTTCATTTGATCAAATTTACGATTATTCGCATTTCTAAAAGGAATGATGTAGCGCCATTTTTTACATAAAAATGTCAGTTTACTTCTGTGAAATTCTCAAAGGTTCCATCTGTATAAAAGACAACGATTCTACGTATTTGGCGTTTCGGTTTTTCTGAAAGCTCCTGGGCGGAATCCGCTGCGTCCGTAAAAACCTTTTTAGGATTGGTATTGCTCTGCGTATCGAATAAATCAGGTTTTTCTCTCTGAACAACTTCTTCAACTTGCGGCACATTCTTTTTAGGAAAACTTCCTTTTCCATTCAGCAACCAGTACAGTTCCACCTCGGGAAAACTTTCAATTATTTTAAGAACAAACTCCAGGCTCGGTTTGTTACGTCCAGATAGAATATGGGAGATCGAAGAACGCCCAACATTGATTTGATCTGCAAAAGCTGAAGCGGTAAGCTCATAGGTATCCATGATTTTTTCCAGCCGTTTACCAAATTGTTCACTGTTTACCATTGTAAATATTATAAGGAAGGTCGATAGTTACAAATGTAACAAATAAATAACAAAATTGCAATTTACATTTGTAAACAGGCATTAAAGAGCGGTTATCACACATAGATATTTTCTTTACATAAACACGTATAATAGGTTGAAAACATGAATTTTATACTTAAATATTAAGGTTATTGGAATAATTCCTATAGTATTGTTCCCAAAACAATAAACACTGTTTATTAATGTAAACAAATCAATTATCAGTCCTTGTTTACAAATGTGAATATTCTTTATTTTACATTTGTAACTAAATAAAACCAATGAATTATTACAAGTTGAAACAGGAGCATGCCTTCCTAAATGAAAGTGCACTTTCAGGAAGGTATATTACCCTTGATCACATAGCGCCGATATTGAAAAAACACAGTACCTTTTCAGTAATGGAAATAGGTCGTTCTGTTGAAGATCGAAAAGTTCATAGCATCCAGTTGGGTACAGGTCCGGTAAAAATATTGGCATGGTCACAAATGCACGGTAATGAAAGTACAACCACTAAAGCGCTCTTTGACCTGCTCAATTGGTTTGATTCAGAA
>JBDNGW010000023.1:0-4604 GCA_041689735.1 Leeuwenhoekiella sp.
ATAGATATACAAGAGTTTCTTACCTATGAAGAACTTGAAAAAATCGAAGAAAACACCTCAATATTTCAATCTATTTCCTTAACGGATGACTTGATTTTTGAAATGATTGACAACCAAGTGCTTGAGGATGAATTAAAACATATTCCTAATTAACTGGCTACACAACCATAGTTATGATAGATCCATTGCGTTTTTTTACTGGGTTTTACACTATAGATTTTTCACTGCGTATAAAATTAGCGTTGTTTAAAATATTTCGCTATTCCTCACTGGTGGTTTTTTTGATTTTGTTCACGGCAGGTTCTAGATCTTTTGCTCAAAATAGCGATAAGCATGAACGTATAAAAGCCCTAAAAGTCTCCTTTATTACCGAAAAATTGGAACTTTCGTCGGTAGAAGCCGAAAAATTTTGGCCTATTTACAATACCTATGATTCGCAGATTCACGATTTGAGGCATCAGGAAAAACGGCTTTTTAGGGAAAAATATAGCGCTGATGGTGTGAAAAATCAATTGAGCGAAGTTGAATCTGAAAAACTAATCAAGACCTACAATGAAGTACGCGATAAGCGCCATCTGCTGGAAAAGCAAATGATGTATGCACTTGTTAAAAGAATTCCAGCTACAAAAATTGTGTTCCTACCTGAAGTAGAAGATGATTTTAGCCGTATGCTTTTTGAAGAATATAAAAAAAGGAACGAAAGAGAAAAGCCTTAAACATTTCATTCACTTGAAGTAGTACTAAAAGTGACCTTAGCAATACGCCCATTACCAGCGGCATATGCGATAGAATCATTTAAAAACCGGAATGTATAAAACCCCTCGTTACTTAGTTCTTTCCAGTGCTCGCCTTGATCGCTGCTGTAGTTTATACCAGTAAAACCCATAGTTACCAATTCATTTCCACCGCTATTTGGCACAAACTGAATGCAGCTTTGGTAACCGGGATTGGTGTTTTTAGCCACTATTTGCCAATTTTTTCCACCGTCTTTGGTAATCATTTTGTTGCTCGCATTTGCTTCCGGTTGCGTATAATCCCCGCCAATAATAAAACCGTTTTTTTCGTCATAAAAAGAAATGGAATAACCGCCTTGGGTTGCTGTACCTTGGATTATTGGCGTGTCATAAACGGCCCAACTTGCCCCTTTATCTGGACTATAATGAACGCGTGAACTTTTCCCGCCGGTAATAACCCATGTTTTATCGCCCACAGTCGCAATATTCGTATTGCTGGCGGCAAAAGCGCCTTCACCATCTTTTACTTTAGGCAAGCGGTCGCAAGGTGTTTTTTGCCAGGTTTTTCCACCATCTCGGGTGATCAATATTGACAGGCAATCTCCAGTGGGATCGCCCAATGCAATTCCTTCTTCATTGTTCCAAAAGGTCATGGCATCATAAAAAACAGCTTCGTTTTCTTCAGCATAAACCAGGTTCATAGCATTATTTTCGGTTTTGTAGAGAAGTGCGGGATTGCCAATACTTAACATAAAAAAATCGGTGGCGGTGTGCGCAGTTGCCCGGAAGGATGGATTAATGGTATCTCCTTTAATGATATTTGTGTTCCATCGTTCGGTTTTTGGATCATAGAGACCATATTTTCCATCAGAACCGGCGAAGGCAAGACTGCCATCATTCAGAATTTCCAAAGTTCTTATACTTACCGAATCTTCATAGATCACTTTTATGTCGGCACTTTTGAAATTATGGATTTTGAATTCTTTTTCTTTCTTTTCTTCGGAACAGCCCATTATCAAAAAAACGAGCAAAATCCCTGCTACAATGCGCATACTCTAAATTTTGCGGGAAGTTAAAACTATTCCTTAACAAAACTGTACCTTTGCGCCCATTTTAAAACCAATTTCATGCGCCTACACCGCAACCTTGTACTTGCCGTCATCGACGGTCTCCTGGAGATTTTTAACGAAGGCGTTTACGCTGATAAAGCTGTCCAAAAGCAGTTAAAACGGGACAAACGTTGGGGATCACGGGACCGCGGTTTTATTGCCGAAACCATTTACGATATCGTCCGCTGGAAAAGGCTTTACGCCGAAATTGCCGAAGTAAAAGAACCTCTGGAACGCAAAGACCTCTGGCGCATGTTTGCTGTATGGTGTACGCTGCGCGGAATCAAATTGCCCGATTGGCCACAGATTGAAGATACACCCACGCGAAGGATCAAAGGCCGTTTCGACGAACTATCAAGGGACAGAAAATACCGCGAATCCATTCCGGATTGGCTCGACGAACTAGGCGAAAAGGAATTGGGCGCCAAATGGGATGCCGAAATTTCTGCCTTGAACCAACAAGCACCTGTGGTTTTGCGCGTTAACCGACTCAAGACCGATCCGGCAAGTCTTAAAGCAATTTTAGCTGAAGAAGGTCACGAGACCGAAAACCTCAAACTATATACAGACGCGCTCCAACTCATTGAACGCAGTAACGTTTTTGCCACTCAGGCTTTTAAAGATGGCCTTTTTGAAGTGCAGGATGCCTCGTCACAGTTGGTTGCGCCATTTCTGGGAATAGAACCCGGTATGCGAGTCATTGACACCTGCGCTGGTGCCGGAGGAAAAACCTTGCATCTAGCTGCCCAGATGGATAATAAAGGCCAGATTATAGCTCTGGACATTTATGCCAATAAGCTTAAAGAATTAAAGCGCCGCGCCCGTCGTGCCGGTGCTCATAATATTGAGACACGCACTATAGAAACTACCAAGGTGGTTAAAAAACTATACAATTCTGCAGACCGTGTGCTGATCGACGCGCCCTGTACAGGATTGGGTGTTTTAAGCCGAAATCCGGATGCTAAATGGAAACTACAACCTGATTTTGTTGAGAAAATCAAGAAAATTCAACAACAACTTTTGATTGACTATTCAAAATTGGTTAAACCTGGCGGAAAGTTGGTCTACGCAACCTGCTCCATACTTCCTTCCGAAAACCAGGAACAGATCAAAAAATTCTTAAAAACCGAAATTGGAAGCGTTTTTAGTATTGAGAAACAAAAATCGATCCTTTCCAGCGAATCTGGTTACGACGGCTTTTATATGTGCCTTTTGGTGAAAAAGGAGAAAGTAGATTAGAGAAAAGAGAGAAAAGAGATCAGAGACCAGAGAGCAGGGAGAAAGGAGAAAGGAAAATACTTATTCCAAATAGCTTAAAGTTCGAGATTAAGTTGAGGAATTAATACAATTCTATGTATAAGACGTCATGCTGAATTTAGTTCAGCATCTCACCTTGCGCTCGATTTTGGTGCGACCCCTAAAAAATTCAGGCTGACACCACTTTTCACAGAATAAAATTTAAAATCCGTCATTTTAACAGAGCAGGTTTTTCGGTAGCGGCGAGAGATTCCTCGTAGTTCGTGTCTCGCGTGGTCGGGATCATAGATGCTTTTAGAAGATCAACACGTAATCTCACGTAGGCATTTATTTCGAAGAAATGACGAACATTTCATGAACGGACCCGTTATCTTGACAGAGCCAATACTTTTCCAGTGAATGCGTCATCTCGACAGAGCCATTCTTTCAGCGGCGATGAAAGATCGCATCACGAGCAGAATGCTGATTTTTAATAAAAAAAAATCCACACGACAATTCAACATTCAAAATTTATAATTCAAAATTTAGAATAATAGGAATTCCTTTTTTTAAGTCTTAAAATCTTAAATTTGCGACTTCTTTAGCAACACATTTATGATTCATTTTTTCGGTTCTCAGGACTTTAAAATTTACGCCGTCGAGGCAGAAAACGCGCTTTCTTCGGAAGATCAAACCAAACTTACCTGGCTTTTTGGCGAGCAGCCAAAAATCGAAGCGTCCGCAATTGACGCTTTTTTTATTGGACCGCGCGCCGCGATGATTACTCCATGGAGCACCAATGCGGTGGAAATTACCCAGAATATGGGCATTAAGGGGATAATCCGAATTGAGGAATTTACCGCTTGCTCGAAAAAATTTGAGGGATACGATCCCATGATTTCGCAGAAATACAAGCAGTTGGATCAAGCGCTTTTTCATATCGATATTACGCCGGAAAAAATAAAACATATTGATGATATTTCCGCCTATAACGAGCAGGAAGGTTTGGCGCTAAACCCTGAGGAAATAGGATATCTCGAAGGCCTTGCCTTGCGTATTGATCGAAAACTAACCGATGCAGAGGTTTTTGGCTTTAGTCAGGTCAATTCGGAGCATTGCCGACACAAGATTTTTAATGGCACATTTGTTATTGACGGCGAAGAAATGCCCGCTTCCCTATTTAAAATGATCAAAAAAACTTCGGAAGAAAATCCGAACGGAATAGTTTCGGCTTATAAAGACAATGTTGCTTTTGTAGAAGGACCAAAAATCACCCAATTTGCACCAAAAACGGCCGATAAACCCGATTATTACACCGAAAAAGAATTTGAAAGTGTGCTTTCGCTAAAAGCGGAAACCCACAACTTTCCGACTACGGTAGAACCTTTTAACGGCGCCGCAACCGGTGCCGGCGGGGAAATCCGCGATCGACTTGCCGGCGGTAAAGGTTCGCTGCCGCTTGCCGGAACCGCGGTGTACATGACCGCTTATCCGCGTCTAGAAGACGACAGACCCTGGGAAAAGG
>JBDNGW010000024.1:0-11244 GCA_041689735.1 Leeuwenhoekiella sp.
ACCGAATTATAGGCAGTTATTTTGTTCATCAACAAGGCGAAAAACGCAGACATAGCCGTAGCTATGGCGAGTATTTTCAACGCAGTTGCTGGGCAAAAGAACCCATAGAAATGGGCAGGTTATTTCTAAACAGATCCTATAAGCATTTACACGTATGGGCAAATAAGCAAATAAAACGATGAGAATATGAATTCTTTATTGAATTAATAGACCCTTCCCCGATCAAATCAATATTGATAGGTAAACTGACCAGCTTACAATACTAAACACGCAATGATATAGAGAAGACGGCACGTCCAACTTTAAAAAGTTGGACTAAACTATTCTAATCTTTTTATGGCCTATCCTCTATATTTAGAATTTAGTTATTACCTCCTAAAATAAGTGGCATGCCACCGTCACCGGAGCCTATTACGACAACCTTGGCATTGGGCGATTGTGAAAGTTTCAAGGTTGCGTCTATCCCTTTGTCTTTTAGTATTTTATCGTTCAACGACTGACTTAGAATCACATTGGCATCAGATTTACCCTGTGCTTCAATACGCTGGCGCTGTGCTTCTTTCTTTGCAGAAACCAATCTAAATTCATACTCCAGCGATTCCTGTTCCTGTTTAAGTTTGCGTTCTATGGCATCCTTAATAGTGGGTGGCAAGGTAACATCACGCACTAGTATTTGATCTAAAATAATATATTGATCGCTTATGATCTTTTTTGTTTCATCGAAGATTTCTGCCTGTATGGCATCCCGTTTAGTAGAATACAATTGCTCTGGCGTGTAACGACCCACAACAGATCGAGCTGCAGAACGAATGGTGGGCAACAAGATACGCTGTACATAATCCTCCCCGATCTCCTGGTGCAATTGACCAAGGTTTTTAACGTCTGGCATATACCAAGCGGTGGCATCAAGCTTGATGTCAAGTCCGTTTGAAGACAGTACGTTCATTTTTTCAGAAAGTTGTCTTCTACGGGTCTCATAGATAAAAACCTTGTTCCAGGGAGCTATGATATGCATGCCGCCGCCCAAAGCCTTTTCACCGGTCACTACGCCACCGTCAAAGCGTTTGTAAAGTACGCCAGCTTCCCCAGATCCTATAGTGACCGTTGACTGAGCCATGACAAAAATAAGTAATACAATTCCTATAAGTATAGGTACGCCAATCTTTGGTAATCTATCCATAATATATTTTATTTATATAAGTCCGTTATATTTTCTGGTAAACCATTCTATGGCAAGACATGCCAAAATGATAAAGAGCAAAAATTTAAAATCAATCAAAGATACACTTTTTTTAGCACTTTGTTGGGTTGAAATGTAACGATTATCCTTTAAAAGTGAATCAAGGAGCTGGTTCGCATCAGTTACGGTTGCTGCCATTCCCTGAGTAGCCTCTGCGGTACGTTTTAATTTAGGCCAATCCGCATTTTGCGCCTGTCTTTCCATATCGTACGGGATTATGGAAAATGTTCCCGATGCCGAAGTCCGCTCGCCGGCAACAGTGGCCGTAAAATCATAGGTTCCCGAATTAAGCATATCAAGGATAACTTCATAAAAATTGGCTTTGAGCACCATGGGGACTTCGGTTTCCTTCTTACTTTCCGTATTGGTCAGACTTAGGGATAGGTTTGCCCGGTTATCAAAAGTATAAGTGTCATCCACATATTGAGCCCTGATTACCACACCTTGCGAACCGTAATAAAAGGATTCAAAATCAAGCCGTAGTCTATCCTTTTTATCGGTTGAAATGGCATATTGCACCAATTTATCAATGAAATTATCAAACTGCTCAAAAGATTGGTTTGCAATAAACGACTGCGCGCGCCATTGCCAGATACCAGTGCCCAACAACAAGACTTCCCGTCTCCCGGCAATTTCGCTTATGGCCAAAAGAGGATCTTGCGTTTCCACACCACCTATATTTTTGTAAAGCAGTACATCTGTATCTCCGTTTATCGTAACAGGACCAAAAGCACTACTGACCGGCGGAAAATCGGAATAACCCATATCCTCCAGCAAAAAAGCTGAAAAATTAGTGTTCAATCGAGGGCGCACTTCGTCAATTTGCCTTGCATTATTTTTGCTGAATGTTGACTGCGCTGTGTTCAGCATTCTAAAATCGGTGGCTGTGGCAGCGATGGTAAAGCGGTTCTTATTCAACTTTTCTACCGTACTGTAAAGTTTCGAAAAATTGCGGTTTGGCTCAAAAAGTATCAGTAGGTCATAATCGGGAATGTCGGCAACTTGAAAATCTTCAATGGCCAGAAGTTTAACATCGCGCAATTTATTACTAGTAATCGCTTTTTTTAGCGCTCCCAGATCGGGATGGAGATAAGAATAGACTATGGCAACCCTGGCTTGCTGATCAATAACCTCTACACCAAAATTCTTCTCATTATTTGCCATGTTCTTTTCATTATCCAAAGGTGATAATTGCGCTTTATACTGCTTGATCCCCACATTATCAGCGGTTAAATAAAAGTTGATCACTTGGCCGCGTTCTGTTTTGTTGAATTTTATTTGCTGCGAAAAAACCTTCCTTTTACCCGAAAAAACGGTCAATTGGGTTGATTTTTCGGCTTTTCCATTATAGGAAGCGATAATTTCCACCGGGAATTTATTATTCAAATAGGCATAGCGGTTCACATTGATCCGTTCAATTTCAATATCTTCATAACGTGAAGTATCGCCTACGGCCAAAAAATAAACAGGTTGTTTTTTATGTGAAGCGGAAAGATATTCATAGTCCGCACCCAGCGTGGCATTTCCGTCCGTGATCAAAAGAGGAACATAATCGGTTTTATAAACCGAATGAAAAGTCTTTAATGGATTCGCCAGATCAGTACGGGAATCGATGAAAGAAAGCGAATCAAGTTTTTTTAAATCGGTGCCAAACTGGTAAAAATCGATATCAAAACGCTTGTTTAAAGCCTTATTTTGCCGAATTTCAAGAAGCGTTTGTTCCACCTGTTGTTTTTCCTCCAGATAATCTATAGAAGCAGAGTTATCAACTGCCACTGCGAGTACCGGTTTGACCGTGATGTACGTAGTACTTTCAACCTGTGGATCGATCAGCAAAACGAGCAGGGCAAACAAACTGAGAAAACGCAGCGTACTAAAAAGCAGGTTGCGCTTTCTGTATCCAGTACCCTTATAAAAGTATTGAAACAGTGACACAGACAAGGCAATTATCCCAGCGAGGATAATAAGAAGTATTGTTTGTGTGATCATTTTTTATGCATTGAGGATTGGTTCAAAAATAACCTATAACAATTCTTCTTGTTCTTTTGCTCGCTAACTGCGCCTGCCTTTGCCGGTAGGCAGGTTGAAAATACTCGTCTTAGCTATGGCTATGTCTGCGTTTTTCGCCTTCTTAGCGAACAAAATAACTGCCCATAACCTGTATATCTTATTATTGAACCAATCCTAAGTAAGCATACCGCCGTCTACTTGAAGCACTTGCCCAGTTATATACGCGCTCATGTCACTGGCCAGAAAAATACAGGCATTTGCAATATCTTCTGGCGTTCCGCCACGTTTCAGCGGAATGGCATCGCGCCAGCCAGCGATTGTTTTTTCGTCCAGTTTTTCAGTCATTTCGGTTTCAATAAATCCGGGGGCGACCACATTTGTCCTAATGTTCCTGGAACCCAGTTCCAAAGCCATGGTTTTTGAAAAACCAATAATCCCCGCTTTCGAGGCGGCATAATTGGCCTGACCAGCATTTCCCTTTAAACCCACTACGGAACTCATATTGATAATACTACCCTTGCGCTGTTTAAGCATAATGCGCTGTACTGCTTTGGTCATATTGAAAACTGATTTAAGGTTGACCTCGATCACCTTATCAAAATCATCCTCACCCATACGCATGAGCAGGTTATCTTTGGTAATGCCGGCATTGTTGACAAGAACATCTATACTTTCAAAATCTTCCTGAATCATTTTTATCAAATCCTGACAGGCCGAAAAAGAAGCCGCATCAGATTGATAGGCCTTCACCTGAACTCCTTTTTCCGTTAGTTCTTTTTCCAATTCTTCGGCAGGACCGGTCGACGAACTATAGGTAAAGGCAATATTTGCCCCTTGATCTGCAAAAGCGGTGGCGATACCGCGCCCTATTCCTCGACTGGCGCCGGTAATGATTACGTTTTTCCCTTCTAGGATTCTCATGGTATGATTAATTTTATGCTGCTAGGTTCAATAATTGGGTAAAAAAGGTCGTTTTTAAGGTGATTTGACCGTTTTTCTCCTGATTAATATTGTTGTGCTAAAGCTGAGTATTTTTCAAATATAATAAAAAAGCAGTATTTGCGCTGCCTTCCACTAGGCAAATCAAATGCTACAACTTAAATTTAAATAGTATTTGTTTGAATTAATATTTAAAATTCCGAAGAAAGCTTTAAGGAATTTACATAAGATCCCGCTTTTCAGCGGGATTAGCCTGCCTTTGCCGGTAGGCAGGTTCAACTAACGATTTTTTGTGCCCCGCTAAAGCGGCTTCAAAATATCGAATTTCACTAACAAAAAAAAGCGGATTGCTGCCAATCCGCTTTTTAAATCATCTGATTAACTATCTGCCAAGAACCTCTGCAACTTTTTTGCCGATCTCAGCGGGTGATTCCACAACATGAATACCACATTCTCTCAATATTTTCTTTTTGGCCTGAGCGGTATCGTCGCTACCGCCCACGATGGCACCAGCATGTCCCATGGTTCGCCCTGCAGGTGCAGTCTCACCAGCTATAAAGCCAATTACCGGTTTTTTCGTGCCACTTTCTTTTATCCAGCGTGCCGCGTCTGCTTCAAGATGCCCACCTATCTCACCTATCATTACGATGGCTTCTGTTTCTGGATCATTTACCAACAGTTCTACCGCTTCTTTTGTAGTGGTTCCTATAATAGGATCGCCACCTATTCCTATCGCGGTCGTAATTCCCAGCCCTTGTTTTACCACTTGGTCTGCGGCTTCATAGGTAAGCGTTCCCGATTTTGAAACAATGCCCACGTTACCTTTTTTGAAGACAAAACCCGGCATGATACCTACTTTTGCTTCTCCGGGAGTGATCACACCGGGGCAGTTGGGGCCTATCAATCGGCAATCTTTATCTCTTATATAATTGGCTACTTTAATCATATCTGCAACCGGAATACCTTCCGTAATGGTAATGATCACTTTGATGCCGGCATCTGCTGCTTCCATGATTGCATCTGCAGCAAAGGCCGGCGGTACAAAAATAATGGATACATCTGCACCTGTTTTTTCAACGGCTTCTTCTACGGTATTGAAGACGGGACGCTCTAGGTGGGTCTGTCCCCCTTTACTGGGAGTAACGCCGCCTACAACATTGGTACCGTACTCGATCATATGTTCTGCGTGAAAGCTTCCTTCACTTCCAGTAAAACCCTGTACTAATATTTTGGAATCTTTATCGACTAAAACGCTCATTATTTATCGTAAATTAAATAGATTAAGTGGTTGCAAAAGTAACTGTTTAAGCACTGAATTTAAAGGAAATTCAGGACTTTATGCGACTGTGCGCATCAATGTTCAATGGATCATCATCACTGGGCTGGCTTATTTGATAGCCTTTGTAAAGCTTCCCGTCCTTAAGTTCCCAGATCGCCATAAAATGAATAATGGACACTTCCTCATCTGGATTTTCTATGGTCTCCACATAATAGGTAACCCGAATGCAAACCTGTCCTTTATCCTCAAGCATATGGGTTATAGATGGCCGTAGCGAGATAAAGGACCTGCCCATTTCAGTGGACATTTTGGAGATATCTGCCGTGGTCAACTTAGAAAAACCGGTAGATGCGTTCCAGAACAGCTGGGCATCTTTATGCAGGTATTTAGTAAGTACGCTGGGATCATTGAGAAAATCTGAAGTATATAATCCACGCACCATTTTTTTTGCTGAAGTACTCATTATAATTTTTTTAATTTATCAATTAATGCTGGTAATTCCCTTAGTGCCGCAAGCTCTTTAAATGTAGTCCGAAATTCTTTGGCTGGAGACCCAAAATAGCTTTTACCGGCCTCCATATCGCGGCCAAGACCGCTCTGCGCCATTAAAACGGACCCTGCACCTAAGTTAATATCGCTCTTTATACCGGCCTGCCCCCAGATGGTAACATCGTTTTCTATGACCACGCAACCGGCAATGCCCACTTGCGAAGCAATAAGCACACGCTCACCAATCATCACATCGTGACCCACATGCACCTGATTATCAAGTTTGCTCCCCGAGCCAATGGTCGTATCACCCGAAACGCCACGATCTATGGTGCACAGCGCGCCTATATCTACGTTTTTATGGACAATTACGCGTCCGCCGGATTTTAATTTATCAAAACCCTCCTTGCGTTTTTTATAGTAAAACGCATCTGCACCCAGCACGGAACCGGCATGAATGGTAACGTTATCTCCTATTATAGTATGATCGTACAGACATACGTTAGCGTGAATCACACAATTATCTCCTATTTTAACATTATTCCCGATAAAGCAATTCGGCTGAATAATTGTGTTTTCTCCTATAACTGCAGAATTTGATATTGCCGAACTCGCTTTTTCGAAAGGCCTAAAATACTCTGTCAATATGTTGAAATCGCGGAATGGATCGTCGGATATGAGCAGCGCTTTACCAATGGGACATACTACCTGTGCATTGATCAAAATCACCGTCGCTGCGGAATTAAGTGCTTTTTTGTAATATTTAGGATGATCGACAAAAACAATATCACCGGGTCCCACTACATGAATCTCGTTCATACCAATTACCGGAAAATCAGGATCGCCATCTATTTTTGCCAAAATAATGGTTGCAATTTGCTTTAAGGTATGTTGTTGGGCAAATTTCATTCTATAAAAATATTGATCTGGTCTAGATTATCGCCATTATTACCCGTTTTTTAGGTATTATAAACGAAAAATGGTCCATTCTGCGCAAATCCTTATTCCTTTATACGCTCTTTATAGGTTCCCTTTTCAGTTTCTACTTTGATTTTATCACCTTCATTAATAAAAAGTGGAACCTGCACCTCAGCACCAGATTCTACAATGGCTGTTTTAGTTGAATTGGTCGCGGTGTTTCCTTTGAGCCCAGGCTCCGTTTGGGTTATTTCCAGAATCACATGCGCGGGCATATCTACCGAAAGTGGCATATTATCCTCCGTATTGATACTTACCTGCACGACTTCCCCTTCTTTTAACAAGCCCGGTTGATCCAATGCACTTTCCAGTAAACGGATCTGCGTGTAATCTTCCGTATTCATGAAGTGGTAAAAATCAACATCCTTGTATAAATATTGGTATCCTTTTGTTTCTACCCGTACATCTTCTATTTTATGCCCTGCGGAAAAAGTATTGTCAAGCACTTTACCATTGGTTACACTCTTTAGCTTTGTTCTAACAAAAGCAGGGCCTTTACCGGGTTTTACGTGCAAAAATTCAATGATTTTATAAATATCGTGGTTGTAGTGTATGCACATCCCATTTCTTATATCTGAAGTACTTGCCATAATCTTGTTGTTATACTATTATAATACGTGCTCGATTTAAAAACCGAATCGCCAAATTCTAAATTATTTTTCTCAATCCTAACCATTGAAAAATGGACTTTTTATAGCAAAAAACGTCATTTTTCAGTATAAAATCAATTGCCTGCAGCAAAATAGCCTTTCATGATACCGCGTTGCGAATTCTTGATGAACTGAAGAATCTCATCACGCTCTGGTGTTGCTTCCATTTCAGCTTCAATAATATTTACGGCTTGTGAATTGTTGTAATTTTTCTGGTATAAAATGCGGTAGATATTTTGTATCTCTCTGATTTTTTCAGTCGTAAAACCTCTTCTGCGCAGCCCAATGGAATTTATTCCAACATAGGAAAGTGGTTCCCGACCCGCCTTAACATAGGGCGGCACATCTTTGCGAACCCGTGATCCACCAGTGACAAATGCGTGACTTCCTATAGTGCAGAACTGCTGTACTGCAGCCATACCGGCAAGTACAACATAATCGCCCACAACAATATGACCGGCAAGGGTACTGTTATTTGAGAAAATACAGTGATCTCCCACAATACAATCATGCGCTATATGGCTGTAGGCCATAATCCAACAATTTTTTCCTATCTGTGTTCGTTGGCGATCTTTAGTGCCCCTGTTTATAGTAACACATTCTCTGATCGTGGTACCGTCGCCTATAATGGTCACGGTATCTTCGTCATCAAATTTTTTATCCTGCGGAATCGCGGAAATAACAGCTCCCGGAAAAATATTTACATTTTTCCCGATGCGGGCACCTTCCATAATGGTAACGTTAGAGCCTATCCAACTCCCCTCGCCGATAATCACATCTTTATTGATTGTGGTAAAAGGTTCAATTACTACGTTTTTTGCGATTTTGGCTCCGGGATGTACGTAAGCTAGTGGTTGATTCATGCTACTGGTCTTTCTTTACTTTTACAATTTGAGCCATTAATTCTGCTTCGGAAGCGATTTTTCCATTTACATAGGCATAGCCCTGCATGTGACAAATACCTCGCCGAATAGGGGATAACAAGGATAACTTAAAAATAAGGGTATCTCCGGGAATAACCTGTTGCTTAAACCGTACTTTGTCGATTTTCATAAAATACGTGAGGTAGTTTTCGGGATCTGGCACGGTACTGAGTACTAATATGCCACCAGTTTGCGCCATGGCCTCTACCTGCAGTACACCTGGCATTACCGGTGAACCAGGGAAATGACCAATGAAAAATGGTTCGTTCATCGTTACATTTTTTAATCCCACAACATGGTTATCAGAAAGTTCCAGTATTTTATCTACCAACAAGAATGGTGGCCTGTGCGGTAGCATGGCCATAATCGCATTGACATCTTTGGCCGGTGGTTTTGTAAGGTCATAAACTGGAACATTATTGCGCTTTTCGGTTTTAATGATCTTTTTCAGCTTTTGTGCAAACTGTGTGTTGATCATATGCCCCGGTTTATTTGCTATGACCTTTCCTCTTATTGACATACCTACAAGTGCCAGATCACCTATGACATCAAGCAGTTTATGCCTGGCTGCCTCATTGGGGTGATTAAGGGTAAGATTATCTAAAATTCCATTTGGCTTTACCGCAATATTGTCTTTATTAAACGCTTTACGCAGCTTTTGCATGGTCGTGGGAGAAAGCTCTTTATCTACATAGACGATCGCATTGTTAAGATCGCCGCCTTTTATGAGTCCGTTGTCCAGCAACATCTCAATTTCATGTAAAAAACTAAATGTTCTGGCATCGGCAATTTCGGTCTTGAATTCCCCTATATTTTTGATGTTGGCGTTCTGGGTTCCCAAAACTTTAGTGCCAAAATCGACCATGGTAGTTACCTGATATTCTTCCGCAGGCATTAAAATAATCTCGCTGCCTGTTTTTTCATCTATGTAATTAATGATTTCAGTAACAACATATTCGTCTTTGAAGGCCTCTTGTTCAACTATCCCCGCTTTTTCTAACGCTTCAACAAAATACTTCGCAGAACCATCCATAATAGGTGGTTCTGAAGCGTTGAGTTCTAATATAATATTGTCTATGCCCATACCAACACAAGCGGCAAGCACGTGCTCGCTGGTCTGTATATTAACGCCCATCTTCCCGAGATTTGTACCACGTTGGGTATTCACCACATAATCGGCATTGGCTTCGATAACAGGTTGCCCTTCCAGGTCAACTCGTTTAAAAACCAGACCGGTATCTACAGCGGCCGCTTTAAAGGTAAGTGTTACGTTTTTGCCTGTATGCAAACCCACGCCCTTGAGTGAAACCTCATTGGCTATTGTTTTTTGCTTTCCCTTGGCCTTACTTATCATGGGGTTCTTCTTTAGAAAGGTTGTTGAGTTGTTGTACTATTTTTGGCAGGTTTTTAAAATGCACATATGATTTGTTCCAGTCGTTGTATGAAAATGCTGGTGAACCCTGTAAAACCTCATCATCTTTTACATTGCGACCTATTCCAGATTGTGCCTGGATCTTTACTCGATCGCCTATTTTTAAATGCCCTGCAATACCCACTTGGCCACCTATAACGCAGTTTTTACCAATTTTAGTAGAACCTGCAACACCGGTCTGCGCGGCTATAGCGGTATTCTGACCAACCTCCACATTGTGGGCAATCTGGATTTGGTTATCGAGCTTCACGCCACTTCTTATTATGGTGGATCCCAACGTTGCGCGATCTATGGTCGTGCCCGCGCCTATATCTACATGGTCTTCAATAACGACGTTTCCTATTTGTGGAACCTTGGTGTACTCTCCACTTTCTTCGGGCCGGTAGCCGAAACCATCTGCACCTAAAATGGCACCACTGTGAATGTGGACAAAATTACCCAAAACCGATTCAGAATAGATTTTGGCCCCGGCAAAGATCACGCAGTTATCACCTATGACTACGTTATCACCAATATAAACATTGGGATAGATCTTTACATCCTTACCTATCTGTACGTTTTCGCCCAGATAAGAAAAAGCGCCTACATAAATACCTTCACCATAAGTGGCACTATGCGCAATAAAGGAAGGTTGCTCAATACCTTCTTTGCTCAGCTTTACATTATTATAAAATTCTAGTAGTTTTGAGAACGATTTGTAAGCATCATCCACACGTATGAGCGTAGTATTAATGTCATGTTCTACTTTAAAGCTTCTATCTACAATAGTAATAGTTGCAAGAGTGGTATATATATATGAGGAATACTTGGGATTTGCTAAAAATGTTAGCGATCCCTTTGTGCCCTCTTCTATTTTTGAGAGTGTGGAAACTTCGGCCTCAGTGTCGCCTTCTACGTCACCTTCCAAAATCCCAGCAATTTGTGCAGCAGTAAATTTCATCTGCACAAAAATAGAAAAAAAGAGCTAGAGCGGGTTTATAATTTTATTAATTGGTTACTTTGATGTCCGCCTAGAGAAAATAGACCGCTTTGCTGAAAGATAAAAGACCAAAGTCCTGTAAGTAACCAACTGATAATCAATATGAGTTTTGCTTTTGCAATTTCGAAAAGCTGTAATTTAGACCAGTGTTGATTTATTAAATCTAAAATAAAAATATTGAAAGATGTCACTTCGATTTCTATGACAATTCCAAGCGGTTTTTATAATAATTTTGATTTTTAATCAGCGCCATCGCAATATGGATCAGTTTGTTCCTGACCGCATTGAGAACGCTCATTTTGTTTTTGCCCTCGCCCACCTTTCG
>JBDNGW010000025.1:0-3749 GCA_041689735.1 Leeuwenhoekiella sp.
AAAAATTTTTTAGATGAAAACACTGTTATCCTTACTTTTATTATTCACCATCACTTCGCTATCCGCCCAACAAATAAAATCGCCGCTAGGCGATTTTATCCTACATTTCCAGATAACGGACAGTATTCCTACCTACAGCCTTGATTTTAAAGGTAAACCTATTATTGAAGTCAGCCGTCTGGGCTTTGAACTTACCGACCAAGCTTCGCTAAGCAATGGTTTCCAACTGGAGGATACCGCAACGACCGCTTTTGACGAGACCTGGGAGCCAGTTTGGGGAGAAACCAGGGAAATTCGCAATCACTATAACGAACTTTTGGTCACTTTGGCGCAGCCCAAAACGGACAGGAAAATGCTGATCCGTTTTCGGGTTTTTGATGATGGACTCGGTTTTCGCTATGAATTTCCACTACAGGAAAACCTTATTTATTTCGTTATAAAAGAGGAAAAAACACAATTTGCCATGACCGGCGACCATAAAGCCTGGTGGATTCCCGGAGATTATGACACGCAGGAATATGACTATACTACCTCAAAACTTTCTCAAATTCGCGGCTTAATGGACGAGGCAATAACGCCAAACGCCTCGCAGTTTCCATTTTCGCCCACTGGCGTTCAGACCGCGCTGATACTTAAAACTGAAGAGGGCGTATACTTAAATCTACACGAAGCCGCCCTTGTGGAATATCCCGCAATGCATCTGGAACTTAACGATACCACCATGGTATTTGAAGCGCACCTCACTCCAGATGCGGTAGGAAATATGGCCTATATGCAAGCGCCGATAACCACGCCTTGGCGCACCGTGATCGCTAGCGACAAAGCGGGTGATATCCTGCTTTCAAACATCACGCTCAACCTTAACGAACCACTCGCATACGACGACACTTCATGGATCAAACCGGTTAAATATGTGGGCGTTTGGTGGGAAATGATCACAGGTAAAAGTTCGTGGGCATATGCTGATGTGCCCAGCGTGCAGCTTGGCGTCACCGATTATGAGCAATTAAAACCCAATGGAAAACACGCTGCAAATACCGCTCATGTAAAGGAATATATTGATTTTGCCTCCGAGCATGGACTCGACCAGGTGCTTGTGGAAGGTTGGAACGAGGGCTGGGAAGACTGGTTCGGTAAATCAAAAGATTATGTATTTGATTTTGTGACCCCCTACCCTGACTTTAATGTAGCTGAACTTTCCGCTTAAGCAAAATCAAAAAACGTGCGCATCATGATGCACCACGAGACTTCCGGTTCGGTGCGCAACTACGAGCGGCATCTGGATACCGCCTATCAGTTTATGAAAAACAATGGATATAACGCCGTAAAAACTGGATATGTAGGGGATATTATTCCGCGCGGGGAGCATCATTATGGACAGTGGATGGTAAATCACTATCTCTATGCGGTAAAAAAAGCAGCCAAATACCATATCATGATCAACGCCCATGAAGCAGTACGCCCCACGGGATTGCGCCGCACCTATCCTAATCTTATAGGTAATGAATCTGCTCGCGGAACTGAATATGAAGCCTTCGGCGGAAATAGTGTAGACCACACCACTATTTTGCCTTTTACCAGACTCATCGGCGGCCCGATGGATTATACGCCTGGCATTTTTCAAATGGATGTAAGCGCTTACAATCCGAATAATGAATCGCACGTGCGTACCACACTGGCACGGCAACTAGCACTTTATGTAACCATGTACAGTCCGTTGCAAATGGCAGCAGATCTGCCGGCGACCTATAACAAACACCTCGACGCATTTCAATTTATAGAAGATGTGGCGCTTGACTGGGACAAAACACTGGTTCTTGAAGCCGAACCCGGCGATTATATTACCTATGCCCGTAAAGAAAAAAAATCGGAAAACTGGTTTGTGGGACGCACCAATGATGAAGAGCCACGCGTTTCCAACATTACTTTTGATTTTCTTAATAAGTAGCAACCTTATATCGCCACGGTATACAGCGACGCCCCAGATGCCAACTATAAAACCAATCCGCAGGCATATATTATCAAAAAATATGCTGTAAACAGCAAATCAAAACTAAAACAAGCCTGCGCTGCCGGAGGTGGTTACGCCATCAGTATTTTCCCCGTTCAGGAGGAAAAGTAATTTAGTAGCAGTGGACGGTGGGCAGTGGGCAGTAAAATAGTGTTTAGTGTTTAGTGTAAAATTAACGCTTAAACTAATAAATAGTAAAGGATAAATAATTAGTAATCAGTAATAAAAAGTGTATAATGTATAATTAACGCTTAAACTAATAAACAGTAAAGGATAAACAATTACAATTAGCAATTAACGATTTAACAGATTAACAATCAAACGGTTAAACGATTAAACAGTTAATCAGTTAATCAGTTAAATAAATAAACAGAAAAATAACATAGCATTTTTGCCAGCACCGCCCGTCATTTCGACAGCGCCCAGCGCTAAGAAACCTTCTTTCTTAAATCACTTCTTTAAAATAGGCAATGGTTTTTATCAGTCCGGCTTCAAGTTGCGTAATGGGTTCCCAACCGTCGAGTTTTTCTTTGGCCAGGCTAATATCGGGCTGGCGTTGTTGAGGATCATCCTGTGGAAGTGACATGTGCTTAATTTGCGAGTTTGAACCGGTTAATTCTATAATCTGTGAGGCCAGTTCCAGCATGGTAAATTCATAGGGATTACCAAGGTTTACGGGACCCAGCAAATCTGGTGGTGACTGCATCATCCGCACCAATCCTTCCACTAGATCATCCACATATTGAAAGGAGCGCGTTTGCGTGCCGTCGCCATAAATGGTAAGGTTTTCACCTCGCAAGGCCTGCACGATAAAGTTAGACACCACCCTACCGTCTGAAGGGTTCATGTTTGGCCCATACGTATTAAAGATTCGAACGATCTTTATGGCGACGTCATTCTGGTTGTGATAGTCCATAAACAGGGTTTCCGCGCAGCGCTTACCCTCATCGTAACAGGAACGCAACCCTACGGGATTCACGTGACCCCAGTAGGTTTCTGGCTGCGGATGCACCTGGGGATCACCATAAACTTCACTGGTACTGGCCTGCAGGATGGTTGCCTTTACCCGTTTGGCAAGCCCCAGCATATTGATCGCCCCCATGACGGAGGTCTTGATAGTTTTGATTGGGTTGTACTGATAGTGAATTGGACTGGCGGGACAGGCCAGATTATAGATCTCATCAACCTCGGCGGAATAGGGATGGGTAATGTCGTGACGTACCAGTTCAAAATAGGGATTTTCCATAAGGTGAACCACGTTCTGCTTGGCGCCCGTAAAATAATTGTCAAGGCAAAGTATATGATTGCCCTCTTTGAGCAAACGCTCGCAAAGATGCGAACCGATAAAACCGGCACCGCCAGTAATGAGTATTTTTTTCATTATTAAAAATCTACAGGATTTGAAAGGATAAAACTATTTAAAAAATACAGTTTGAAGGGCTAATTCCGATAAAAATTTCAAGAAACTCTCCATCCATTGAAGATATCAATAGTATAATCACCTGTATTTCGATGCCGGGGTTTCGGTACATTTCCGTAAGCGGAAACACTCAACCACCTGTGATTTTAGCTCAGTAATGACCTTTAGTAGTTAGTAACTCAAGTTTCGCACCCAGTAAAGACTGATGTTTTGAGGGCAAAAAAAGAAGAAATGTAGCATATAAACCTTGCTAATCGCTTGGTTTTTAAGTATTTTTAAAGTGGAAACAAGAAAATACAAATATGCTACAAAACAAAG
>JBDNGW010000026.1:0-3189 GCA_041689735.1 Leeuwenhoekiella sp.
AAAGGCTGGTGAGGCAAATGCCAAAGTAAGCCTTCATATTTATGATGTTTCCACCGAAAAAATACAAGACATAAACCTGGCTGATTTTGACAACTATTACATTCCACGGCTGGAGTGGAGCAATGAGGATAATACCTTAGCAATACAAACCCTCAGTCGAAAGCAGAACGCGGTAAACCTTATTTTTGTAGATGGAAATACGGGAAAAACCAAACTGGCCTTACGAGATCAGGACGATGCCTATGTAGATGTGACTGATAATCTCACCTTTTTAGAAGATAACAGTTTTATCTGGACTAGTGAAAAGGACGGCTGGAACCACATTTACCATTACGATAAAAATGGAAAACTTAAAAATCAAATTACCAGTGGCCCTTGGGAAGTGACCAATTATTACGGTTATGATAAAAAAACCGATCGCGTTTTTTATCAAAGCACCGAAAACGGTTCTATAAACCGCGGCGTGTATTCCATAAAATTGAACGGAAGGGGAAAACAAGCGCTTTCTGCTGAAAAAGGAACCAATTCTGCCGATTTTAGTGCCGATTTCACCTATTATATCAATAGTTTTTCTGATACTGAAACGCCATATATTTTTACATTGCATAGCGCAAAAGATGGGAAAGTATTGCGTACCATTAAAGACAATTCAGCCTTAAAAGAACAAATCTCCGAATATAGAATTTCACCGAAAGAATTTATTACAATTCCTATAAACGGTGAAGAGCTCAACGCGTATCTCATCAAACCGAAGGACTTTGATCCCAGTAAAAAATATCCACTGTTTATGACCCAGTATTCTGGTCCCGGTTCGCAGAGCGTTGCCAACAGTTGGGGCGGTGCCAATGATTATTGGTTCCAGATGCTGGCACAGGACGGGATTATCATTGCCTGCGTAGATCCTCGCGGAACAGGTTTTAAAGGACGTGATTTTAAAAAAATGACCCAGAATGAACTCGGTAAATATGAAGTGCAGGATCAGATCGCGGCAGCACAATATTTTGTTGATAAAGATTTTATAGATGCTTCGAGAATGGGCATCTGGGGCTGGAGTTATGGCGGTTTTATGGCTGCAAATTCGCTTTTTCAGGGTGCAGATACTTTTGAAATGGCCATTGCCGTCGCACCCGTGACTAGCTGGCGGTTTTACGACACCATTTATACGGAGCGTTATATGGGAACGCCCCAGGAAAATGGATCCGGTTACGATGAAAACTCGCCATTGAGCCACGTCAAAGAACTTAAAGGAAAATTTCTACTCGTTCATGGCAGTGCTGATGACAATGTGCATGTGCAGAATAGCATGCGACTAATAGAAGCTTTGGTACAGGCCAATAAAAAGTTCGACTGGGCTATTTATCCAGACAAAAACCATGGTATTTATGGCGGTAATACAAGATTGCACCTCTATACCAAAATGACCGATTTCATCAAAGAGAATTTATAACAACCTTCAACAAAAACTCATTATGGCCGAAACTGCTCACGTTCCTCAAAAACAACTTTTTGGACATCCAGTAGGATTGTATGTTTTATTTTTTACTGAAATGTGGGAGCGTTTTTCCTATTATGGTATGCGCGCGATCCTTACGCTCTATCTAGTGGAAAAAACAACAGGGGACAATCCTGGTTTAGGCTGGACAGATATGGAGTCTCTCTCACTTTACGGCTGGTACACCATGCTCGTTTATGTAATGTCCATCCCTGGCGGTATCATAGCAGATAAATTATTGGGTCAGAAAAAAACAGTGCTCTTCGGCGGCATTCTTTTGGTAATAGGTCACGGGATCCTTGCGGTTGAAGAAATATGGACCTTCTATTCTGGGCTTTTATTAATTATTCTGGGTGTGGGAATGCTTAAGCCTAATGTCTCAACCATGGTAGGCGGCCTCTATAAAGAAGGCGATATACGGCGCGATAAGGGTTTCACCATTTTTTATATTGGGATAAATTTAGGTGCATTCCTTTCCAGTATAATTGTAGGTTATGTTGGCGAAAATATTGGCTGGCATTACGGTTTTGGTCTTGCTGGGGTGGGCATGTTATTTGGCTTGCTCGTCTATTATTTTGGACAGAAATATTTGGTGAACGTAGGCAATCTACTATCACAGGAAGATAGGGATAACGGCGCATCCTTTAGTAATTTGTTTGCTAATCTTTTTAAAGCACCCTTGCAATTGGGTATTTTCTTGGTTCTTATGGCCTTTTCGCTATATTGGTTTTTTGGCATTTCCTGGAGCTATGGTTTACTTTTTATATTTCTTTCCATAGTGGTAGCATTTATGATGATGGTCTATCAAGACTTGACTTCTAAAATCGTGAAAGACCGTTACGTCATTATGCTGCTTTCTTTTATTTTGGTAATTGTATTCTGGGGTGCTTTTGAACAAGCTGGCGGACTTATGAATATCTATGCTTCTGAAAAAACCGACCGTGTGCTGTCCTTTTCACTTCCATTTATTGGAAATACAGTGCCTGCGACCTGGTTTCAATCGCTAAATGCGTTGTTTATAATTACTTTTGGAACTATAGTAGCGGGGTATTGGGCAAAAAGAAGGTTGAAGGGGAAAGAAGCTTCATCACTTTTTAAGATGGCCATAGGTGTTATGATCATGGGCATAGGCTTTGTATTTATGGTTTTTGCTTCATTGGAGTTTCAACGCGATGGTTCTTCTGCAATGTACTGGCTCGTACTGGCTTATCTATTCCATACTATTGGTGAATTGTGTTCCTCTCCCGTGGCACTCTCATTTATTACAAAATTAGCGCCCGTAAAATACGCTTCTCTTATGATGGGCGTTTATTTTGCAGCTACCGGTCTGGGTAATAAATTGGCCGGTGTTTTAGGGGAATCTGCTTCCAAGGCAGGAGACATGACCATTTTTCTAAGTATTACTATTTTTACTGTAATCTTTGCCGCTATCGTGCTGCTAATGTTGAAACCTTTAAAACGTCTCACGCATGGCGCAGAGGATAATGAATGCGTAATGCCGGAGCAGGAGAAATTCGAATTGGGAAATTCTGAAATAACAAAATAATCCGAAAGGGGTTTAGCGTCCAAATTTGTAGTTGAATCGGTCATTTACGACTGCTTTTATTACGAGTCCTCAACTAAATGATTAGTTTCACTACGTTGTTCTTTAGTTTTTCGTATTTCTCACTTCATTTCGCTACGCTTCATTACGTGAG
>JBDNGW010000027.1:0-1948 GCA_041689735.1 Leeuwenhoekiella sp.
ATGTGACCCATATATAAGAGTATAAAAATAAACCAGCGCATGAAAAATAAGTGTGAATGGTTAAGAAGAAGCAATATTAATAAATGCTATATTGGCAACTTGTTGGCCTTTTCATAAATTTCACAGGTGCATAAACGTATCACCATATAGTTTTTTAGTTTTGCCATCAGTGATACTATTTCCTTTAAAACAAATAGGTCTGCACGCGTAAACACCTAATAGGTTCTTATTATGATGAGCGCAATCGGCGGATAGACAAAAAGTATCTCGATTACGCCTGCCTGCCTGCAAAGGCAGATCCGCCTTTGCCAGCAGTCTTAATATGACATAAAACACATACTATTTCTTGTTTAGGAGTATTTACAGATATAAAAACAATCAATATGGAAATCCAATTACCTCTTGCCATCTGCACATGGCAGTTTGAAAAAGCAAATACTACAGTGGGCAAACTTTTAGATCAAGGCTACAATGCACTTGACGCAGTAATCGCGGGAGCTTCGATTGAGGAACAAAATCTAAAGAACACCACAGTGGGCAAAGGTGGCGACACAGATCGCGAAGGAAATGTGAGCCTTGATGCATGTGTAATAAATCACGATGGTTCTTGTGGCGCGGTGATATGTGTCACAAACACAAGTCATGTAAGCGCCCTGGCCAGAAAAGTTATGGAGGAAACCCCTCATGTGATGTTAGCAGGCTCTGGTGCGGAAGAGTTTGCTCTCAAAATGAACTTTGAAGATGAAAATCTAATAACAGCTGCAGCGGAAAAATCCTGGAAAAAATGGCTAAAATCGCCCGAATATAAGCCTATAATCAACATTGAAAATCACGATACCATAGGTTTGCTAGCTTTAGATAAAAAGGGTCATATGGCTGGAGCCTGCAGTACTTCTGGACTTTCTTATAAAATGAAGGGCCGCGTGGGAGATTCGCCAATAATAGGCAGCGGTCTTTTTATAGATAACGAGGTGGGCGGCGCCGCAGCCACAGGTATGGGTGAAATAATTATGAAAACGGCCGGCAGTTTCCTTATTGTCGAACTTATGCGCAATGGCCTTAGTCCACAGGAGGCCGAAGAAGCGGTTAACAGGATCGTACGGAAAAACAAAAACTTTAAGGATTTTCAGGTGGCTTTTATCGCCATGGATTATCAAGGTAACACGGGAACCTACTGCATTCATTCCGGTTTTGCAATGATGCGTTATCAAAATTCTAAGAATTGCATAGTCAAAGCCAAAAGCTATATTAAAGAGAAAGTGTCTTAGCAGAATAAATATTTAACAATGGAAGCATCGTAAGAATTGGAAGGAAAAATACTATTTCTCAAAAATAACTGCAAATACATATAGTATAAGTCATGAATTTTATTAAATTCACACTTTGAAAAATAAGCCAAATTAAAAAAGCCCAAGCTATTTTAATTTATTAACAAGGTGCAGATTGTAAAAATTTGTTTTATATTTGTACTGCCTAAAGGCAAAAGACATTTAAGACTGTTGTAATTGACTTGTAATAATCAATTATGATTTGGGGTGAAAGCCAGCTCTCGTAGCTGGCTTTCTTTATTTAGGGCACCTCTAAAAACCCAACTTCAGACGCTAGCTTATCCTTTTTCCAGCTACTTTGTTGTCTAAATAGTTCTGCTGAGCCTGTCGAAGTACTCATTTAGCGGTGCTAAACTCCGTTTTTGACGCCTCGTTTCTGAAAAAAATTACTGCGGCATCATTCCAAACTGCATTATTAGAGATACCCTTTATATAAACCAGTCCATATTAATTTTTATTTTTGTTTTAAGACAAATTATTCTTTGGATCTGTTCAGAAATAAAGTGACCGAATTATAGGCAGTTATTTTGTTCATCAACAAGGCGAAAAACGCAGACATAGCCGTAGCTATGGCGAGTATTTTCAACCTGCCTACCGGCAAAGGCAGGCGCAGTTGCTGG
>JBDNGW010000028.1:0-2071 GCA_041689735.1 Leeuwenhoekiella sp.
TCGAGGACATAGACATTAACTCAATTGCAAGAAAATTAGTGCTTTACAGTGAGTCACTATCGTTTTTGAACGATCCGCCAAATCTCGCAAATAACAGTAAATTAGCAGCTTAAATTAGGTGCGAAACTTGAGTTATAAATAAAAAAAATTCTTTTATCCAAATGTGTCGGTATTACGTTTTATCTCAATTTTCGATTGAGCATTAAATTTTAAAGAAAACTTTAATTTAAGTCACTGCTATCAACAAAAAACGGCCCTAAAAGTTCAAAGTCCATTTTTTCGTTAAAAGCCAAATGACATGTATACTCTTGATCCAGTTTTATTTCCCTTAAAAAGAAATTAGTATCATTAACGCGCGTTTGGCAATTGATATTTTCAAAGGATTTTAAAGGTGTGCTCATTCCGCTGCCATGCGCCTTTAACACGGCTTCCTTTTGAGTCCAGTACTGAAAAAATGAAGCTGTGGGATCTATGGAATCCATTATGGACAACCACTCTTTTTGGGTCATTTGTGATTTGAAATCACTTATTTCAATGGGTCTTATATTTTCTACATCAATGCCTATTTCACAGTGATCAGAAATGGCGCAGACCACGAGATTACCAGAATGGGATATATTAAATTCCAAGGTTGAAGATTCAAAATAAGGTTTTAAAGTACCATTAAACCGGAGTTTATTGGGATCTATATTTTCATTTATCTGCTTTATACCATATTTGAGCAACAACCGTCCCAATAAAGATAATTGCGCATCCTGCCACCTTCTGTAGCTTCTGATTTTCTCTTGATAGGCTTTTGGTAAATCAGGTAACGACTGTTTCAACAATCGCGAATGATTATCTTTATGTATATAGGTATAATAAATCTGAGTCATAAAAGGAGCGATCGCACGAATTTAAAAACGATTAAAAACTGAATGCTTGTCCGCTTAGACACCTAAAGTAGGTTTTTGTCATCCGGAGTCTTCGCCTTTGCTCAGGAGAAACTAAAGTCTAAGGATAGACAAAAAGCATCTCGACTGCGCCTGCCAACCGGCAAAGGCAGGCCTGCCTGCCAGAGGCACGACAGGCAGGCTCGATGTGACAGAAAATGTATGACATTTCGTGTTTAGGAGTGGTTACGGATATACAGAAAAATTGATTTGCGTTTTTTAAAACGAACTAAAACGAATAATCAAAATCATTACTTGTGCGCTAGGTTGGTCGGGCAAAAAATAAAGCACACTTTCGTCTACTTTATTCGATCCTTCACCGCTCCCACATTGATTCCACCATGCGATTCGTTATAAACTGCATTACCGTTTTTGATCAAAAGCACCTGTGGACTTTCATGATGCACCCCAAAACGAGAAGCCACCAGATTGCTTAAAGATTTATATTTTTTCAGATCCAGAAAATAGGGTTCTAATGTTTTTTTATCAAAATCATATTCTTTTTCAAATTGTTTGAGTGCCATTCGGCTAATGCCGCAGCTCGTGCTGTGCTTAAATATTAAAACAGGCGTAACTGCTGAAATTTCTACGATTTCTTCCAACTGTTCTTCCCGTTCAAGAGCGATCCATTGCATTTCTCTTATCTCTTCCTTAGCGATATCCCGCGGACTTTTAAACTTATCAAATAATCCCATAACTTATTTTATTATCTTGTTTTTAACAAAGATACAGCTTTGAGTTTAATAAATTTACTACTGAAATAAAGGGAATTTTCTTATAAAATGCCATTTTGACACTATAATTGGCCATTCTTACCGACAAATTGTCAACTATTCTCAGGGGCATATTTATTGCCAATGCTAATTATAAAAACCAAATATGAACTTAAACAATTTTACCATAAAATCTCAGGAAGCTGTACAGCAAGCGCAACAGCTTGCTCAAGGTTATGGGCATCAACAGATTGAGAACGAGCATATTTTTAAAGCACTTTTTGAAGTTGATGAAAACGTGACCCCTTTCCTTTTGCAGAAATTGGATGTCAACGTTAACCTTCTCAAACAGATTCTTGACAGTACCCTGAACAGTTTTCCAAAGGTAAGCGGTGGCGAGATCATGTTTTCGCGTGAAGCGGCAAA
>JBDNGW010000029.1:0-7158 GCA_041689735.1 Leeuwenhoekiella sp.
GCTGCAGTCATATTTTTTCTCAGTATGTTTCAGTTCTTCTGGAATACGGATGTCAAAACCTTGATCATTGATAATGGTATCAACGCCATGCAATTGAAAAAAGGTCTGAAAATCGGGCTGATCAGTATAGATGAGGTTCCAATCAGCGGGGTGCCATTGCTTGGGCAGCCGCGCCGATAGCCGACTTACCAACAAGGTATTGTGCCGGTACCGCTGACAGAAAGCGGAAGGTATGGGCTGGGAGCGCACAAAAATTACGTCAGGTTTAAAACGTTGAATATAACTATCTATAACCTGATCCCGATAGTAATCATATCTTCTGAAGATTTTTGCGGCAATTTTAGCCTTTAATTTCAGCAAATAGCGACCGGTTCCCAGGGTTTCTTTAGCTACTTTTTCCAAAAAAACAGCATCCAGCAGAAAAAATTCCTCCGCTTCCCACGCGCCGGTCTCATTTAAATGATAGGTGTAATAATCCAAATAATTTGAGCGCAGCGCAATGAGACGGTCGCGATATTCCTTCAGGCTCAGCGAATCCAGATCGTCCCATTCCTTGATTTTTTTTTGAAGATACTCCGGTGGATGAATGATATCAAATTTCAGTAGCTTCTTCATCCTTTGAAATAATTTTGTATGCTGGCGATCACGTGATCCAGCTGTTCCTTGCGCAGTTCGGCGTACATGGGGAGCGAAAGCACTTCGTCCTGCAACCGCGCGGCAACCGGAAAATCAGCTGGTGTATGCCTAAAATCGGCATAACAAGATTGAAAAGGCAGCGCTTTTGGATAATGGATGCCGCAATGAATGTCCTGTTCTTCAAGATATTTTTTTAGTCCATCACGCGCTTTGGTTTTGATCACATAGAGATGCCAACTGTGGTATAAATCATCGCCCACGAGCTTTGGCAATGCAATCTCTTCAATATCCTTGAGTCCCTCGTGATAATATGCAGCATGTTCATTTTTTAGTTCTAGCCAGTGCTGCAAATGCGTTATTTTTACGGAAAGCACTCGCGCCTGCAGCGAGTCAAGTCTGCTGTTCCGCCCGTGCAGGCGGTGGTCGTGCTTGGTAAGCTGACCATGATTGCCCAGTTGTTTAATTTTTTTTGCGAGTGCTTCATCTTCGGTATAGACCGCGCCGCCGTCACCATAACAGCCCAGGTTTTTACCCGGGTAGAAACTGAAACTGGATGCGGTGCCAAAAGAACCTACCAATTGTTCGTTATACTTACTGCCGTGTGCCTGTGCACAGTCTTCAATAAGAAATAAATTATAAGTTGCACAAATTTGCTTTAAAGCGGTCAGATCGGCAGGATGGCCATAAAGGTGCACCGCAATGATCGCTTTGGTATTTGCCGTAATTTTGCGCTTAACATCATCCACTGCGATACAGCAAGTATCAAATTCCACATCGGCAAAAACCGGGGTCGCGCCGGCTGTCATAACCACTTCACTGGTGGAAATCCATGTGTGCGCGGGTACGATAACCTCGTCGCCAGATCCTACATTTAGTGCTTTAAGAGTCATTTCCATACTGTCGGTGCCATTCGCACAGGAAACCACGAGGCCAGGACCCACTATGGATTTAAAATCATCTTCAAATTGTGCCACCTCGGGCCCGCCAATAAAGGACGTCTGCTCCAGGGTTTGCGCTATCGCGGAATCAATTTCGTGTTTAATGCTTTTATACTGCGCAAGCAGATCGATCATGAGTACATTCATAACGTAAAGTCGATTTTAAGATGATTCGGTGGATTTTCCTCTGAAAACAACCAAAGTAAATGCTTGTCGGCCGTTTTAATAAGCAACCCGTTTTCCACTGTTTTTATTAAGGCTGGAAGTGGTTTTTCTTCGAAAAATAGCGTTTTCTCCTCCCGTGCCACATCAATTATGGGCAGTTTTCCGGTTTCTTCCAGTTGAAGAAAAGCAGGATATTCCTCACTTCGGAGCGCCTTGATCTTTCGATAGAGGAGCGCGGCATCGTGCCATTCGGTAAGCCTGCTGTCTTCTGGAGATCGGCGCTTGATGTATGTCGATTTTTCAGCTGAATTTGGCCGTTTTTCGACCTTTTCATCCATTATTTCGGTAAAAATACGAGGAAAAGCCGTTTCCAGTTTACACATAAGCAGTTCGCGCAACTGGGCCACGCTCATATTTTCATCTATAATTACCACTTCCTGCCAAAAAATGGGACCGTCGTCATATTTTTTTGACATTTCATGCAAGGTAATCCCATGGGTTTTTTCGCCATTTATCAAAGCCCAGTGCAATGGGTGCCTTCCCCGATAACGCGGTAAATAGCTGGGATGCAAATTATAACAGTGATAGAGGTCAAGTAATTGGGTAAATTTAAAATTACAGAAACAATTGATGATCACGTCCAGCTTTTTTGGTGCAAGTAACTCGATAAGACTGTTTTCTTCAAAAGTAATCTCTAAAGGAATATCATCTAAGTGCTTTTTATATTCCCGCAAAAGAACGGCATCTGGTTTTTTCTGGAGGCCAACGAATTCGGGCATCGGCAAGCCTTTCTTTTGTAAAGATTTGAATAGGCGCAAAGGTCCGTCGTTATTTCCTATCAGGGCGTATTTCATGCCAGTAAGCCATAAAGCTGCTCGCTGAGCAAGCTGGTTTGATCTGCGTCAAGATCCGCTTTTACCATTGCATCCGTGAGATTGCTGAGCGTATTTTTGTTCCTGGAAACCTGTTCGTGATCGGTTTTACTTTCCGGTGGGAAATAAGACCAATAGGAAATAGGATTTTCATCGCCGCCCATTCCACTTTTCCAGCGGCGCAGGCCGGCATAACCGTCGCCAGATCCACTCAGTCCAAGATCAATATTTTTATACTCCAGCGACTTATAATGAGTGATAAGTTCGTCAAAAAGTAAGTTATTCGGCTTTAGATTGAGATAGTCATTGTGCGAGCAGCCATATTTGTAATACGCGGTGCCATTATGTTGCAATATAATCATACTTGCAATGACCTTGTCTTTATGCACCGCTTCAAAAATGGCTCCCAGATCTTGATTTATCATTGTTTTCCACAGATTTTCAAAAAAGGAAAAGGGTTGGGGGATTATGTTGAACTTATCAAAACGAAGGCGGTGGTACAAGCTGTAAAATTCCTTTAAGGCAGCAATGGAAAATACTTTTCGGATTAAGATCTCGTTTTTTTTCGCCTGTTTTACCCCACGGGTAAATGCACTGTTCTGTTTTGGCATTTCGCCGGAAGTAAGGTCAATACTGTGAAAAACGGCCTCTTTTACCAATTTATAGGGTGTTTCGAGCAGATTTGTTTCTCGATCTGTTTTCAATAGTATTTCATATTCGGGAAAATGCGCTGCGCAACTTTTGAAAAGTTCATCGAGATAAGCCGGATCGCTCTCCGTGTAAGGGATATAATCTGAAAAAGGCAGGCTTACAAGACGTTTTCCCATCATATCATTCAGTTTACAAAAAGCGGTTTGGTAACGGTCGGCAGCATCTACAAGCAGAAGAATCTTAAAACCATAGCTTACCTTAAGACTTTCAAGCCAAGGTCGTGAAAGATACAGGTGCTGTTTTTGCTGACTGTTGAACCATTCCGCGTCCCGATCTTCAAAATTGATAAAATCAAACACTGCTGTATATTTTTTCGATCACCTCAATTGATTTTAAACCTTCCGAACCTTCCGAACCTTCCACGACCCCTTTTCGGTCTTCTATGATCTGGCCAATTAGGTTGTTTATCAACTTGTCATGGTTGGAACTGGTGCCTTGGTAATGACTGTAGATATTGGGCAAGTCTGTAAATTCCTCATCCAGCGGCTGTGGGTACGATTGTACATCCCAGTAATCGATCTTGTTGAGGTAACGCCCGCCTATCTTTATCGTTCCCAGCGCGCCCATTATGGTGGTACTGCCCTCATAATTGGCATTGTAAACACAAGTGGTCCAAATGAGCGAACCCAAAGCGCCATTCTGAAAACGAAGTGCAGAAACGCCACAATCTTCAATCTCAATATCATGATTAAGGGTGTCGTAAAGCGATCTGGCTTTTACGATATCTCCAAACCACCAGATGAGCAGGTCCAGAAAATGCGATACTTGGGTATGCAATGCTCCGCCCTCCGTATCTTTTTTCCCACGCCAGGGCGATTCATCGTAATATTTCTGATGGCGGTTCCACAGCACATTGGTCTGTACCATAAAGATTTTCCCCAAGCGTTGTTCATCCAACAATTGCTTGACGAGCATAATAGGCTTGTTATACCGGTTCTGTTTGACCACATACAAGTTTACGCCTTGGTTTTTCGCCGTTTTGATCATTTTTTCGGCAGTTAATGCCACCGGTTTTTCCACTAGGATATGTTTTCCGGCCATTGCCGCCGCTTCACTCATGGGAGCGTGAAGTCCGTGGGGCGTGCAGATGCAAACGATATCCACATCGCTTTCACGCAGCATGGCATCGTAATCGGTATAGGTTTTTACATCATAATCGCTTTTTAACTGGGCCAATACCTGTACATCTATATCGCAGACCGCAACAAGCTGCGCGTGTTCTTCACGGTTGATTACCGCCACATGTCTCTTGCCGATATTACCACAACCCACTACTGCAAATTTTATAGGATCCATTTAAAAGTTTGTTTGGTTCTAAGATAATTCAAGTTTCAAGTCTTATTTTAAATGAAAAAGCATTCCGCCGAAGCCGAAAAATAAACTTTACAAAATGATGTTTTATCTAAGGGCTTGTAATGAAATAACCAATACATTTTGACTTGTTCTTTAGCACACTAACTTTGTTAAAAAGCCTCGCTTTAGCTAAGGCTAAAGCTGCGTTTTTTGTCTCGTTACTGCATAAAATAACATCGCCAATGCTGTACATTTTACTTCTGAACAACCCCTAACGTACAGAGAACTCAAAATCAATGTACTGTTTATATTTATAACTTTTGACCACTTGGCCAGAGTTATAAAAATCCTTGCCCACCACCTTTAGCGTAAACGCATTGTAAAGGTGATCCTGAATATCGTTGCCCATATTGCCGTTTTCCATAAAAAGGTCAAGGATATAATCCCCTTCTATCAATGGAAGCCTGGGGATATCAAAAACGATCACCGCCCGATTTTCAAACGTGATCCGCTTGCCACGTGACCAAATGGACATCATGGAAACCTCTTCACCATTTTCGCGCTTGATTCCAATCGCCGCCGATACGCCCGCTTCGCCCGGTTGGGCAGTCGCGATCTCAACGCAGATACGCAAGGATTTGCCCACGGTGGCCACGGGAATATTGCGCCCCTCAGAATCCTCGAGCCAAAGGTCTTTGAATTGCACCTGTCCGCTGCCCTTGCGATCTGTACGGGCTGCGATACTTGCGCATTCTGTACGTTCAAACATTTGACGGGAGTATTCCGCAATGGCCTCATCGGTAGGGCCGTCAAAGGCGATCTGGCCGTCCCTTAAAATGATGCAGCGTGTGCACAGGCGGGAAACCGATTCCATATCATGGCTTACAAAAAGTACCGTCCTGCCAAAATCATGGCTTACCTGCTGAATCTTACCAATGGCCTTCCCCTGAAAAGCGACATCGCCCACGGCGAGCACTTCGTCCACAATAAGGATTTCGGGCTCCAAATGGGCGGCAACAGCGAAGGCCAGACGGACTTTCATGCCCGAAGAATAGCGTTTTACGGGCGTGTCCACATAGCGCTCCACGCCAGAAAAGGCCACGATCTCATCAAATTTTTCGGTGATTTCTGACTTTCTCATGCCCAAGATGGTGCCGTTGAGGTAAATATTTTCTCTTCCTGTAAGCTCCGCATGAAAACCGGTGCCCACTTCAAGCAGGCTGGCCATTCTGCCCTGCGCCTTAAAACTGCCCGTACTGGGACCGGTGACCTGGGATAGAATTTTTAAAAGGGTGGATTTCCCAGCACCGTTTCCGCCTATGATCCCCAATACTTCCCCTTTTTTTACACTGAAATCAATATTTTTCAATGCCCAGACATAATCGCTTGTCCCGCTTTCGTTTCGCGTGTTTTTTTCGCCTATTTTTAGATAGGGATCCTCTTTGCCGCGTATTAAATACCACCAGCGGTTAAGGTCGTGCGAGAGCGCGCCGGTGCCCACAAGACCCAAGCGATATTGCTTGGAGAGGTTTTCAATATGAATGGCGATATCGTTCATACAGTGTCCATAAAGTTTTTTTCCGTTCGGTTGAAAATGACCAGGCCAATCAAAAAGACGACAACAGAGCATATAATACTATAGGCCAGGCCACCCAAGCTTACGATTCCAGAATTCAGGAAAATCAACCTAAAGCCTTCTACAAAAGAGGTGAGCGGATTGATCAGCATTATCCACCGTAACTCTTCGGGCGCAATGGAAAGTGGGTAAACGATGGGCGTGACATACATGGCGAGCGATACGCCAAAAGAGACCAAAAGCTGCAGGTCACGGTATTTATAGGTAAAGCTGCTCAAGATCATGCCCGCGCCCAATGCAAGGCCGTAAACAGCATTATAAAAGGGAATAACACTATGGAAAAGCCCCAGTCAAAATCATAACCGGTAAATGCATACCAAGCAATTACAAATAACAGCAGCACAAACTGGATCCCGAACTGAAAAAGCACTTTAAACGTTGTGGCTATGGGAACCACGACCCTGGGAAAATAGACTTTGCTGAAAAGATCGGCATTGGTCTTAAAGCTGTCTGAATTGTTTAAGATACATTCAGATATAAATGTCCAGAAAACCGTACCGGAAAGGTAAAACAGTATAGGCGGAATCCCATCCGTGGATAATTTTGCTACGCGCGAAAAAATGATCGTAAATATAAAAGTGGCAAGAATAGGCTTTATAATGAGCCAAACTGGCCCTAAAATAGTCTGTTTATAGTTTACAATAAGATCGCGGCGCACCATAAGTACCATCAGATCCCTATAGCTCAGGATCTGTTTTAGCTTGAACTTGAACATTTTAGATTTGGCATCTACCTCAATATCCCAATGTGGTTCCGTTTGCGCTAAGGATCTGTTTAGAAATAAAGTGACCGAATTATAGGCAGTTATTTTGTTCATCAACAAGGCGAAAAACGCAGACATAGCCGTAGCTATGGCGAGTATTTTCAACCTGCCTACCGGCAAAGGCAGGCGCAGTTGCTGGGCAAA